>MUIA01000257.1 GCA_002084115.1 Oceanospirillales bacterium LUC14_002_19_P2
CATCTATCAGCATCAACGTGAACTATTTAAAGAGACCGTTGGTGCCTTCGTTGAGAGCTTTGCAAAGGAGAAGGATCACCTGCTACCAAAATATGCAGGCTTCATCAATGCGTAAGTCCTAAATCAGTTGATCTTGTCTCAGGCCTTATATACGCTCCTTGGCTACGCTCAATAACACCAGAACGAAGCGGAGTACGCTGTGACTTACGTCTCCTTTACCTGCCATCTGTCTCACTCTGTCACCTCGGCAACCGGCCGATGGTGCTGCTGGCGTTGAACACCTGTTAAGTCACTTTTTTCCGTTTTTCATTGCTATCAAGGAATCCTTTCCCATGACGCCTGTGGAATTTGAGCAGCTGGCTACTCAAGGCTATAACCGCATTGCCGTGACCCGCGAAGTGCTGGCAGACTGCGATACCCCGTTATCTACCTACCTGAAACTGGCGAGTCAGCCTTATACCTACCTGCTTGAATCTGTCCAGGGCGGCGAGAAGTGGGGGCGTTACTCCATTATCGGTCTGGGGTGCCAGACGGTATTTAAGGTGACCGGCCATGAACTGGTGATCGAAACTGATGGCGAGGTAGTTGAAAAACGAACCTGTCGTGATCCTCTGGAAGAGGTAGAGCACTTTATTGGCCGTTACCGGGTACCAGAACTGGAATCCCTGCCCCGTTTTCATGGTGGGCTGGTCGGCTATTTCGGGTATGACACCGTGCGCTATATCGAGCCCAAGCTGGCCGAAACCCAGCCTGAAGATGTTATCGGGACGCCGGATATCCTCCTGATGCTGTCCGATGACCTGGTGGTTTTCGATAATCTCAGTGGCAAGGTGCAGTTCATTACTCATGTCGATCCTGCCGAGCATGGTGCGCTGGAGAAGGCGAATCTGCGAATTGATTGTTTCCTCGAAGCGTTCAGAAATACCCCCGTATCGCTGCCAGCTTCCGGTAAGGGAGAAGCGGTTTCCGAGCAGGCGTTTATCTCTTCCTTTGGTGAACAGCTGTTCAAGGCCGGTGTGGAGACAATCCGGGATTACATTCTGGCAGGCGATACCATGCAGGTAGTGCTTTCCCAGCGGATGTCGATTCCATTCAGTGAAAACCCACTCGATCTTTATCGGGCGCTGCGTTGCCTGAATCCGTCGCCCTATATGTATTACCTGAATCTGGGCGATTTCTATGTGGTCGGTTCTTCGCCGGAAATCCTGGCGCGCCTCGAAGACGGTGAAGTCACTGTGCGCCCCATCGCCGGTACCCGAAAGCGGGGAGCGACAGAAGAAAAAGATCTGCTGCTGGAGCAGGATTTGCTGAATGATCCCAAGGAAATCGCTGAACACCTGATGCTGATTGATTTGGGGCGCAATGATGTCGGGCGGGTGGCGAAAACTGGCACGGTTGAGCTGACGGACAAGATGACCATTGAGCGTTATTCCCATGTCATGCATATCGTCTCCAATGTGACCGGGCAGATCCAGGATGGACTGGGTGCCATGGATGTTCTGCGTGCGACCCTGCCGGCCGGTACCTTGAGCGGTGCACCAAAGGTGCGGGCCATGGAGATCATTGACGAGCTGGAGCCGGTGAAACGCGGTGTCTATGGTGGCGCCGTGGGTTACCTGGGATGGAACGGAAATATGGATACCGCCATCGCGATACGCACGGCCGTTATTAAGGACAACCAGCTTCACATTCAGGCGGGTGCCGGGGTTGTGGCCGACTCACAGCCTGAGCTGGAATGGCAGGAAACCATGAACAAGGGGCGGGCGATATTCCGCGCTGTCGATATGGTTCGGCGAGGTTTAGATAATTAATCGTTGTTTCCGGCGATGGTATCCCTGTCGCCGGAAAGGAAGCTTGTTACGGGTTGGTATCATTGATATTTACTCGTAACGTTGCTTATTCACTCAAGTTACGCACAAGACTGAAAATACGGCATTATTGCCGGTATGAAACACGATCTGATTGAGCTGTACTCTGACTACCTTCTGTCCTCTTTTGGCAAAACAACCGCAACCGGT
>MUIA01000379.1 GCA_002084115.1 Oceanospirillales bacterium LUC14_002_19_P2
AACCCTCTCCCTGAAACTGAAGGTCAATCATTTTCAGCTCAGGGCGAAGATTTACATGACCGCTCTGCGGGCATCATTCGAGCAGCTAAGGTTATTCGTTACTGCGTAACTTGAGTGATTAATAACAATCCGGCCAGCAGCATACCCACGGTGACGGCAATGACCATGTCAAAGGCAACGGTCAGGGCAAAACAGGTCAATAGAACCGCGACATCTTGCCGGGGCGCTACACGAACCACCCGAATGAAGTGCGGCGCTTCGCTCATGTTCCAGGCCACCATCATCAGTAGGGCTGCCAGCGACGCCATGGGTACGATAGAGAGTACGGGGGCCAGCAGCAGGACGGACAGGAGCACAAAGAGCGCATGAATCATGGCGGCGACCGGCGATACCGATCCGCTGCGAATGCTGGTGGCGGTTCGGGCAATGGCGGCGGTGGCGGGAATGCCGCCAAAGAACGGCGCAACAATATTGCCGATGCCTTGGCCGATCAGCTCACTGTTAGGGTTGTGCCGTGTACGGGTCATGCCATCGGCCACCACGGCGCAGAGGAGCGACTCAATAGCGCCAAGCATGGCAATGGCAAACGCCGCCGTCATGAGGTCTTTGATCAACCTATAGGACAGACCCAGGGGCTGGCCATCTGGTCCCGGCAGATTCCAGGGCAGGGCAAAGTGGGGCAGCAGGGGAGGAATACCCTGTCCACTCATACCTTCAATGGACCAGCTGAACCGGGAGCCAATAGTGGCGATATCGGGGTTATTCACCAGCTGGGTGATGATCCAGGCGCACAGGGAGCCGACAATGAGTGCTGGCAAATGTGGAGGAAGCCGCCGGCTGAACTTCCGCCAGACCAGAAAGGTGGCCAGTGTCACGGATGCTGTCAGGGTATCCCAGATATTGAGTGAAGGTAGCGCGAGCACCATTGCCTGTACTTTCGCGAGGTAAAGCTCTGGCATCTCGTGGATGGTCAGGCCAAAAAAATCTTTTAGCTGCAGGGTTGCGATGACAACACCGATACCGGCCGTGAAACCGACGGTGACGGGATAGGGGACAAACTCAATCAGCTTGCCAAGCTTTAACAGACCCATGGCCAGCAGGATCAGGCCGGCCATAATCGTTGCCACCATCAGACCGCCCAGTCCGTACTGCTGCGTGATGGGTAGCAAGATGACGACAAACGCTGCCGTTGGCCCTGTGATATTGAATCGCGAGCCGCCGAACAGGGCGATCAGGAAACCCGCAATAATGGCCGTATAAAGGTCGTTTTCCGGTGCAGCGCCACTGGCGATGGCGAGCGCCATCGAGAGGGGTACGGCGACAATACCGACGGTTATGCCGACAACACAGTCCTTGCGCAGATCACGTGCGCGATAGCCTTCTTGCAGGCTTTGTTTGATGGCAGTTGCGAACATCTCAGGGAACTTGATAGATAGGGTATATGAGAAAGCGTGAGATTATACGCTTTTGCATATAGCGGAAAATAAGGATTTACAGGGGGACGATTGCCACTTCTACAGCATTTGGGCGATTCCTGACATTAAGCTGGAACTGACGAACCATTTCGCAGGTCTCAGCTACTAGACTTTCTCAATAAATACCCAAGGTAGTACATGGAGCGTCATCATGGGGGGTAGCGAAAAAAAACTGACACTTTTACCGCTGACGGTAATCGTGACAGGCAATATGATGGGATCCGGTATTTTTCTGCTGCCTTCCAGTCTCGCCGCACTGGGCTCAGTAAGCCTGCTGGGCTGGCTGCTGACAGCCGGTGGCGCCATTATCATGGCCATGGTCTTTGCCCGGCTGGGTTTCCTGATGCCGCGTGCGGGCGGGATGTATGCCTACACCCGTGCCGGCATTGGCAATTTTGCCGGTTTCCAGGTGGTCTACGGCTATTGGTTTGCGATTTGGGGTGGCAATACCGCCATCGCACTTGCCGGCGTCGGTTATCTTGCCCATTTTTTTCCTGTGCTTGCACAACCGTTGCCAGCCTGTGTGATGGCCGTCTGCGTCATCTGGTTGCTGACAATACTCAACATGCGGCAGATACGCCTGATTGGGAAGTTCCAGACGGTGACAACCACCTGCATGCTGATACCTGTCGTGGCAATCACCTTGTTGGGTTGGTTCTGGTTTGACGGAAGCGTGCTGGTGGCTGCAAGTAATACATCAGGTCACTCGACACTGGCCACTATTACGGCTGCGGCTTCCTTGACGCTGTGGTCATTTCTGGGGCTGGAATCAGCTTGCGTCCTTGCCGGGCGGGCTGAAAAACCGGAGCGGGATGTGCCGATAGCCACAGTTGTTGGGACGTCACTGGCTGCGGCTCTCTATATTCTGAGTACGACAGTTCTGATGGGCATTGTGCCGGCGTCAGAACTGGCGCAATCAACGGCCCCCTTCTCACTGGTGGCATCGCATATCTTGGGAGACTGGGCTGGGGGGCTGGTCAGTGTACTGGCGATTATTGCCTGTTTTGGTTGTCTGAATGGCTGGATACTGATGCAGGGCCAGATTGCCAAGGCCGCCGCAGACGATTATCTGTTTCCCCAGCTTTTTTCGCGGGTGAATCGCCATAATGCGCCTGTTCACGGGTTGATTGTGACGGCTATCCTGATGTCGCTGCTACTGTTACTGACCCTTTCACCGACCCTGAACAGGCAATACGAGATTATTGCGCTGATGGCTGTGTTGCTGGCTTTAGTGGCCTATATCTATACGCTGCTGTCCGCCTTGGTTGTCATGGAAAAAGAAGGCTTGCGGACGAGGTATGGGCGTCGAACGGCGCTGTTAAGTGTTCTGGGGGTGGCATATTGCTTCTGGGCGGTGATCGGTGCCGGCGAAACGGTGCTTTTCTATGGAGGGATCGCCCTGTTGTCCAGCGCCGTTGTTTATGCGGCCATGCGGCGCTGGCATATTCGTGAAGGAATTTCCATCACACCTGAGTAGTTTTCTCAGGTTGGCGTCATCGATGGCGGGGCGTATGATGCCGCTCTTTTGCTTTGTCACTTGCCCATGATCGCTCAATCACCCTCGCCTTTCTGGCAGACCAAGACCTTGGATGAAATGACACCGTCAGAGTGGGAGTCCCTCTGTGACGGTTGTGGCCGATGCTGCCTGAACAAGTTGATTGATCCGGAAACGGACGTCATCTACACAACCGCCGTTGCTTGTAAGCTGCTTGATGCCAGCAGTTGTCGTTGCAAAGACTATGTAGGAAGAAAACGACACGTACCTGATTGTATTCGTTTTACGCCTGAGACGATCGCTGACTATGACTGGCTACCGGATAGCTGTGCTTACCGCCTGTTGGCAGAGGGCTATGATTTACCGGAGTGGCATCCGTTGGTGACAGAGGATTCTGAGAGTGTTCATGAGGCCGGATTTTCTGTTCGTGGTATGGCCGTCTCAGAAGAAGATGTGCCCAATCCGGATGACTGGCATGAATATATCATCCGGATTGTTGAAGCGTAAAGTGTATTCGGTCATTGGGTGGATTGCGGCCCGGTAATGTGTCAGGCACGCATCATGGCGTTAGCGCCGTATTGCATGGCGGCGGCATGCTGGATGTGTTGTTTGATGCCACGATCCAGCGCTTTGTCCAGGTCTGAAATCCCGAAACGGGCATCCTGTGCTTTAAGGCCAAAGTCTTTGCCCAGCTGGAAAACGGCCGTTTCCGCAGCGCCTGACCAGTCTGTCGGGCAGGTGAAATAGTCGGTCATACGAGCCATGAGGCTGGCGTTGTACAGGGTAAGGATATCTTCAACACGCGCGTTCAGGTTTTCTGCGGGGAACAGCTCACTCACTACCATACAGCACACCTTTTCTTTTATTGTCTAAAACAGACGTTTGTACTGTGTCTGTCGTCCTTTTTGTATCAGTTACAGTACTTGTCTGTCTAGCAGACAGTGCTTTTTATGACATCAGGACATATTAAAAGTGCGTAGGTTTCAGGGGTTTTTACGGTTTAGAGCGCGCGATCAGGCGGGATGCTGTGTGGTTGTCGCAATCAAATGCATGCATAAAAAACCACACGACAATTGATTTGTTTACGCGCTATTCAAACATTTTAAGGCTTGTTGTCTGGTTGGCTTTATTTTATCTCCGGCTTGTTGATTTATGTCCATATAATCAAACATGACAAAACCTATAGTAAAAAACAGGCTGGCTTATTGCCGGCCAGGGATTATTACAGGATAGATTCCAATAATGTTCCTGGGGGTTAATACCAATCGTATTTTCTAAGTCCTAAGCCTGATGCCAGCTATCCTTAGGCATCATCAACGAATTCTCTTTGAAACGATGTCTCGCCGACCACAGTTACCCGAAGGTTTTGAGAATATTG
>MUIA01000271.1 GCA_002084115.1 Oceanospirillales bacterium LUC14_002_19_P2
TAGACAAACCGGTTGCGGTTGTTTTGTCAAAAGAGGACAGAAGGTAGTCAGAGTACAGCTCAATCAGATCGTGTTTCATACCGGCAATAATGCCGTATTTTCAGTCTTGTGCGTAACTTGAGTAACAGACAGAGAATCCACGCCACGAGGAAGGTGGCTACGCCGGGTACCAGCCAACCAACACCACTGCTAAACAGCGGTAACCGCTTGAACGTCATCAGCAACCAGTCGGGCAGCAGCCCAATGGTGCTGAAACTGTCTGAGGTGCTGATCACAAAGATCACCGCGACAGTAAGCACCACCGTAGTCCGGGGAATCGGCATGAAACTGCGGGCGATAGAAAACAGCACCAGGGCAATAGACACCGGATACAGGGCAACCACGACAGGTAATGACAGTGAGATCAACGTCTCCAGGCCGACATTCGCCACCAGCGCCGACAAGGATGCCAGCAGTACAATCCAGAACTGGTAAGACGCCCGCTGGAACTGGTGATGGAAATAGTCACCACAGGCGGTCGTTACGCCAATCGCCGTCGTCAGGCAAGCCAGAACAATGACCGCTGTCAGCGCCAGTAATCCACCAGAACCCAGCAAATGGTAAACATACGCACTCAGAATCTGCGCACCATTGGTGGCGCCGGGGGCAATCGTCCGGCTGGTCGCCCCGAGGTAAAACAGACCAAAATACACCAGACAAAGAAACACGCCGGCAATCACAGAGGCGATGATGGTATATTTCACCACATCCTCACGACGTTTTACCCCAAGCCCTTTCACGGATGACGCAATCACAATACCAAAGGCCAGTGCTCCGAGGGTATCCATGGTCAGGTATCCCTGGATCATGCCCTCGATGACCGGATGCGAGGTATAGTCATTCCAAGGTATTCCCGGCGCTTCATGGGGGGTAAGCAGCATACACAAGTAGATGGCCAACAATAATCCAGCCAGCAACGGCGTTAATATACGCCCGACAATCGTGACCAGTTTGCCTGGGAAGATCGACAGCCAGATCACAATGGAAAAGAAAATGATGGAAAAGGCTGTCAGGTACCAAGGCTCAACCTGACCAAACCAGGGGGCAATACCGATCTCAAAGGCGACTACTGCCGTTCTGGGTACCGCAAACGCTGGCCCAATGATCACATAGACGGCCACCCAGAACAGCATGCCAATACGGGGCGGCAGGTCACGGGTGAGGGCGTTGGGACTGCCCTGAAGGGCAATGGCAATAATTGCGAGAAGGGATAATCCAACATCAATGGCAAGGAAACCAATCAGCGCCCACCAGAGATTTTCCCCGGCCTGCTGGCCTGCCATGGGAGGAAACACCAGATTTCCGGCACCCAGGAAAAACGCGAAGGTCATCAATGCCACGGCGAGAATATCGTTCTTCTGCATAGGGTCTCCCTGTTTGGGGAAATACGCTGGATTAATGCGATCAAACTACCGATATCAGCTTTAATCGTGATTAACTCAAGCTATTGCAATATAGACAGCTATAGCGATATTTCCCGAAAAAAATCCTCTCTCCTCTATTTTTTCGACGTCTTATCATCCGAAAAGTTGCAAAAAAACTGTTTTAAGTAACCTGTGGTTGTTAACGCGGAACGGCATTCCCACTGGGGTCGGCGGACAAGCCAGCATAAACCTCTACGCATAAAAAAGCCCTCCATCAGCGCATGATAGAGGGCTTCATATTATGACTTAGTCGCGTCGTTTACAGGCTTAGCCCTGGCGCCAGATTGGCTGGCAGAGAGACCTGGTCTGTCTCAAGGCTCGCGACTGGGTAAGAACAATAATCCGCCGCATAATAGGCACTGGCCCTGTGGTTACCACTGGCGCCGATGCCACCAAAAGGTGCCGCACTGCTTGCGCCTGTCAGTTGTTTGTTCCAGTTCACAATACCAGCACGGATGCGGCTGTAAAAACGATCGAACTTGTCACGATTGTCGCTCAACAGCCCGGCTGAGAGTCCGAAACGGGTACGGTTGGCCTGCGCGATCGCCTCATCAAAACTGTCATAGCGAATCAGCTGCAATAGAGGACCGAAGTACTCTTCATCCGGCAGTTCTTCAATGGCGGTCACATCAATCAAACCCGGTGATAACAGCCCCGTGCCTTCTTCCAGCTTACGGACTTCCGTCAACACCTGACCACCCAGCGCTACCAGACTCGCCTGCGCGGTGAGAATACCGTCTGCCGCCTGTTCTGAAATCAGCGAGCCCATAAACGGCTGTGGATCATCATGCTGGCGTCCGACCTGAATCTTGCCAATCGCAGCGACCAGCGCATCGACAAACTGGTCTCCGGCTTCGCCTTTCGGCACATACAGGCGTCGGGCACAGGTGCAACGCTGGCCTGCCGTAATATATGCCGACTGAATAGTATCGTGTACGGCGGCACGCTGATCTGCTACTTCATCCACAATCAGTGGATTGTTACCACCCATTTCCAACGCCAGGATCTTGCCGGGATGGCCGCCGAACTGCTGATGGATCAGTTCACCGGTACGGGAGCTGCCTGTAAAGAAGAGACCATCAATATCCGAATGCTGGGCCAGCGCCATACCGGTCTCTTTCTCACCCTGTACCAAGTTGAGCACACCGGCTGGCAGCCCTGCTTCTTCCCATAAGGCGACCATCTTTTCGGCAACGGCTGGCGTCAGTTCGCTGGGCTTGAACACCACGGTATTACCGGGCAGCAGTGCCGGGACAATATGACCGTTCGGCAGGTGACCAGGAAAGTTATAAGGTCCAAATACTGCAACAACGCCGTGAGGCTTATGTCGCACAAAAGCCTTGGCTCCGGGTGCTTCGTTTTCCCGGACACCGGTACGGTCATGGTACGCCGTCACGGAAATACCGATCTTACCCTTCATGGCGCCCACTTCTGTCCGGCTTTCCCAGATCGGCTTACCGGTTTCATTGGCGATCGTCTGCGCCAGACTTTCACCATCACGATCCAGCAGTTCGCCATACCGTTTTACGATCGATTCACGACCGGCAAATCCCAGATCGGCCCATTCAACGGATGCGGCACGGGCCGCCGCAACAGCGTCAGCGACCTGGTCAGCACCTGCCGAATAGCCTTCCCAGACAGCGCTACCCTCAGCCGGGTTCAGTGATGCAAACGCCTGTCCATTGCCGTCCAGCCAACGGCCATTGATAAAGAGAGAAGCTGTCATAAAGACTCCCTGAAGAACTGAAAAAATTAAACGGCCCGGTGAGGTAACAGGTGAACGACCCGTAAGGTGTCGCCTTCATCGACCCGTAGTGCATCTGCCTGTTCAGCGGTCACACACACAATGTTATTGCCGCAGAAGGCTACCTTACTCATGGCGCAGCGGTATTCGTGGAATTTGGTGTTGGCCAGCAACCAGGGTTCGCCGTGTGGCTCCCGTTCATCGTCGATATGCACTTTGAAATAACGGCTCTCACGCACCAGGCGGATATCCTGAATACGTGACTCCATGAGAGGACCTGCATCGAAAATCGCCACACAGCCACTAAAGCGCATGCCTTCACTTTCCAGCAACTTTCGCGCTGGCGTGGTCGCGTCATGGGTCAGGCCCACGACCTGCTGCGCCTCTTCCGGCAACAGGTTGAGATAGATGGGATGGCGTGGCATCAGCTCGGCGACAAAGACTTTGCTACGTGCTGTCGCCTGATCCGCATCGGCAAAATCCACTGAGAAGAAATGGCGGCCCAACGCTTCCCAGAAAGGGGAGACACCGTTCTCGTCACTGTAACCGCGCATCTCGGCAATCACACCTTCGGAGAACCGTCGCGGGAACTCCGCCATGAACAGGAACCGGGACTTGGACAACAGGTGCCCATTACGGCTATGGCGGTATTCAGGCAACAGGAAAAGAGTACACAGTTCTGAATAACCGGTATGGTCATTACAGAGAGTCAGTGTTTCTACCTTGTTATACACACCCAGTTCGCGGGAAGAATGCACCTGAGTATTGACCCGGTAGTTGTACCAGGGATCACTCATGCCAACGGCAGATTCGATAGCGCAAATACCTGCCACCTTGCCGCTGGTCGTATCCTCCAGGACAAACAGGTAGAGCGCCTCCTCCAGCGCCACGGGTGAATCAAAACTCTCCAAGGCCCACTGCAGTTTTGCCAGCACACGCTCTTCGTCAGGCTGCAACGAGGTAAACCCGACCCCTGTCTTGTGAGCCATATCCCAGAGGGCATCCCAGTCATTTGCCTTGATTGGCCGAATTACCATCATAGAGATTACCTCACTCCTGATATTGTTATCCGGGAACCTCGCCGGTTCCTCTATCTGTCGTTATCGTTCCGCTAATACCACCATCAAAGACATACGGCACAAGCTGTTCAGTGTTCTGGTATCACGGTAAAAACGCGGTTCACACAATAATGCGGCTTACACAACGGTTGCCGGTCGCAACCTGAAAAACGAAACATGCCTGGCAGGATCAACGGCCCCGGGGAAAGGGGCCTGGCGCCTGGTTAACGTCCGGTGACGTTGGTACTTTCAAAAATCTTGTCTGCTGATGCAGCCACAAACCCCTGGTAGAGGGTTCCATCCGGCAAGGGGTAGCGCAGGGCAAACTCGTAAAAGCAGCTGGGGATTTCCACGGTGCGATCACTGAAGTCGACAACAATGCGATTCGCCATGGTCGATGACTGTTCCAGGAACACGTCCGGTGAGCCCTTGATCAGACCACCACTGTCATTCAGGGAAAAGCCTTCATCCAGCAGCAACTGGTTCAATGCCTCAAGACTGTCGTGTGACTGCAGGTGATTCACCGACACGGTAAAGTGGTTGGGTCGGTAACCAAAGGCCGACATCCAGGCAGCGTATTCACTTTCCCCCAGCAACTGGCTGTAGGTTGCAAAGGGAATGTCCCAATGCCGACCGGAATAACAGAAAATATCCTTGTCCAGATCCCGGGCATCCACCTGATCGACCAGGCTATTAATAATCGCCTGAGCCTCCCCCGACAGTTCCTCTACCAGCAGTTCACTGATAAAAACCTTCGGCAATTCAGGATCTTCATGCTCAAAGTGCTTAGCAACGAGTTTCTTGGTGTCAAACCGATAGTCGCCTTTCGGCTGGTAGCCAGCTTCCAGGAAGGGACGCGCAATTTTGTCGAGGCAAACCTTGTCATTGTTGAAGGTGCGCAAGGCAATATGGTCATTGATGACTACACCATTATTCAAACCCGCGAACAGATCATGAATTCTGCGGGCATCCGGATTCAGGGTCAGGTAATCCTCCCACATGGCGTTGAGTAACGAATCAATCCTGCGCTCAGTCATGACAATGGTCTCCTGTTCTTTTGAGGGTGCCAGCACATTGCTTATTGTTATCGGCCGCCACCTGCAACACCGGATCACCGGCAGATACCCGCAGGGCATCCGCCTGCCCTGCACTCAGCGACACCTTGCCGACGTCAGCCGTCGCCTGCAGGCAACGAAAATCCAACAGACCGGCATTACAGACCAGATGCGTTACTTCTGTGCCATGGGTGTCCGTAATGTCCGCTTCAGCCATATCAGCTTCGCGCAATGTCCGCAGCTGGCCCAGTCTCGCCTCCAGCTGTGGACCAGCATCGAAGATATCCACATGATCAGCAAACTCGAAGCCTTCATCTTCCAGCAACCGCAGGACATCGCGCCGTTCTGGATGGACACAGCCAATGGCGCCGCGGGCTTCCTCGCTGAGCAACGGCATGTAAACCGGGTACTTCGGCATCATGTCTGCAATAAAACTACGCGCCTTGATACCTGCCAGATAAACGGCCCGATCCAACGCCATACTGAAGAAGTGCCGCCCCAGGCACTCCCAGAACGGCGACTGGCCGTGTTGATCTCGCACCCCCTGTAGCTCCACTATGATCCGGGAACCAAACCAGGCCCTGTGAACGGCGATAAACAACAACCTCGCACGACTCAACAGTTCCAGTTTTTCCAGGGTACGATGCTCGGGTGCCAGGAACAGTGAGCAGAGGCTTGCTGACCCTGTGTATTCATGGCACAACCGTAGTGCTTCGACCCGACTGTGCATCTGCAATTCATCAGAGGCATGGACTATGTCGTCTATCCGGTAACTGTAGAACGGATACCGGAGCCCCACCGCCGCATTGATGCCGGCCACACCACAAAGTTCTCCCGTCGTCGAATCCTCCAGCACGAAATGGCAGCTCTCTGTGGACAACTGCCGGGTATCCGAGAGGGTACGCCGGGTAACGGCAATGATTTCAGCCAGGTGATCCCGGTTAGCCGGCAGGGTCGACATGGAGCCACCAGGCATCACCGCCAACCGTTCCAGGTTATGCAGATCGCCAAAGACTACGGGACGCACCAACAGCATAGAAGTTACTCCTGCCGGTTGACGGATTTCAGCCAGTGAATGTCATCGCTGGCCGCCAGTTTCATCAGCATCAGGGCACTCAATTTCGCACGGGGCACCAGACTGTCGACCACCAGGTATTCATCGGCACTGTGGATTTTGCCACCCTGAACGCCCAAGGTGTCGATGTTAGGAATCCCTGCTGCTGCCAGGTTGTTACCGTCACAGCAACCACCAGTCGGCAACCACTCAATCTGCATGTTCAGTTCTGCACCACATTCACGGGCCAGCGCCAGCAGGCGCTCGTTGGCCTGTGTGAGAATCTTGGGTTTACGACCAAAACCGCCGTGCAATTCCAGACTGATCCCATCCCGCGCATTAATCGCTGCCACAATGGGCTCAATCTGGTTGAAACACCAGGCTTCATCTTCCGGTTTTTCGATACGGATGTTGAACCGGAAGACACAAGTATCAGGCACCACGTTGACGGCGCCGCCACCGTGGATATAACCCGGGTTGATAGTGACGCCTTCACGCTGCCCGTTGAGAACATCCAGTGCACTGACGAAGTCACTCATGGCACGAATAGCGTTACGACCAAGATGGTGTTCACGACCAGCATGGGCGGCACGCCCCTGGCAAACTACTGCAAAATTACCGCTGCCTTTACGTTGACCTGCCAAGTTACCATCCGGGAAACTGGGTTCGTAAATCATACCCAGATCGCAACGGGAAGCGGCTTCGCGGATTAATGCAGCCGAACCGGGCGAACCGATTTCTTCATCCGGATTGAACAGGATTTCCCAACCGATCTTTCCTGCCCAGGGGCTGCGTTCAAGGGTTTCCAGCGCGCGGATCATCACCAGAAGACCGCCCTTAAGATCAGTCACACCGGGACCATTTAAGGTATTGTCATCCAGCCAACGTACGGACTGGAACGGGTGATCGACCGCAAAGACCGTATCCATATGGCCACAGAAAAACACCCGTAGCGGCGCATCCGGATGTTTGCTGATTCTCAGTGCCTTGCCCAGCTCATGATGAATCACTTCACCCGCATCGTTGACCTGTTCCCAGGGAGCAACGTCGATGACTGCGCGGGTTCCACCTAATACCTGCGTCAAGCCTTCAAGCTCATGACGTACACGATTGACGCCCTCTACATTGAGGGTTCCGGAATTAATTTCTGCCAGCCGGATGGTTTCCGCCAGCATGCTCTCCTGCTGGCCATCAAGCCACTCCAGCCAGGGGGTAAACTGCGATTGAGTGCTCATGAAATTCACTGTCAGCTGTTGATTATGATTGTGACCGGACCGTGGATTTCTGGTTCTTCTGACAGGTGTCGCCTGTGTCCGGGTCGATGAGTGCAGTGCGATATTCTCTTTGTTACCTGCATTCTACGGAGGGGTTGCTTCGGGTTCTGTTGTTATTGCGACAGAATATTTCGCCAGGAAGACATTTTGTACGTAAAAACCGCTGCAGCAATCCGATGCCTGATCTCACCTATAAGGGAGACTTCTGCTTTTTCTGCCCGGATGTCACGCCTCCAGAAACCAGAAATGACATCACTTCCGCACTGCTGTTATCAAGTGGCCTGATGTTATCAGCAGGCACAAGCACTACACGACCAGCGATACTGAATGCCATGGGGAAGTAAACAGCGACATGGTTGTCGAGGCCGAAATTATCTGTCTTTTGCCGTGTAATAAAACCGGGCACCTGCATCTCACCGATGGAAACCAGTACCGGTTTATCAAACTCACGACGATCACCGATAATGGCATTCACGCCATCCTTGATCGCAGCATAAACCAGCTTTACTAACGGGATATGGGTTAACACCTGATCCACCAGCCGAACAATGTGCTTACCCAGCCATAGATGTGTAACAGCGCCAATAAGAATCGTCACACCCACCACTAGTACCAGGCTGATACATACCACTTGCCAGCGCCCGTGAATCGGCAGCTCCCGGCTAAGATAGGGGCCGATGGTTTGGGTCAGAACATCTGCCACCAGATTAATGCCCGCAGAAAACAGGTAGACCGTGATCAGGATGGGAACCAGAACCACCAGCCCCTCAAGGAACCAACGCATAATGCGCGACATAAAGCGATCTCCCCATCAAAACGACCCATGACACCCACAGTATACCGTGATCCCCCGTCTGACGGCGGGATCGCTGCACTGCTGTCTTTTATCTTAACGAACATCGCTTTTATATACCTACAACAAGTACGATGGTGCTCTCTTACTTCCACATCCCAGCCTGAAGGCATACACTGTCGCCTGACCGGTTATGGTTCTATCGCACAGAGGGTGCGACAGCGCAGTTCCATGCCGCCGCACAATAATGATAAAAGCAAAAGGGTAGTCACATGAAACCCAGCACGATCCGCATCGGGCGTCGCTATCGTAGTAACCGGCTGGAAGGTCCTTATGACACCATCGTGATCGGTTCAGGCCCCGGGGGTATGGCAGCTGCCGTCTGCCTGTCAAAAGCCGGGCAAAAAGTGCTGGTGCTTGAGCAGCATTATACTGCCGGTGGATTTACCCACAGTTACAGCCGTAATGGGTAAGAATGGGATGTCGGTGTTCATTATGTCGGCGATGTTGGCAACACAGACACCATGGCCGGCGCCCTGTTCGGTTACCTGACCAATGGAGAACTCCAGTGGGCACCCATGGAAGACAACTACGATCGTTTTTATGTGGGTGATGAGCAATTCGACCTGCTCCGTGGTAAGGATGCATTTCGGAAACAGATGGTCCATTACTTCCCGGACGAAGCACAGGCCATTGACCAGTACCTGGACCTGCTCAAGCAAGTCTCCAATGCCATGCCCGCCTTCATCGGACGCAAGCTGCTACCCGGCTGGATCAACAAAGCCATGCAGCTGGTTGGTAAGGGAAAAATGCCGCCATTTTTTAATGAGCGAACGGTAGATGTCCTCAGTCGTCTGACCAGTAACAAAAAACTGATCGCCGTCCTCACCGGACAATGGGGTGATAACGGCCTGCCACCGGAACAGTCCAGTTTCATGGTACATGCCCTGATAGCCCGCCATTATATGCACGGTGGCTACTACCCGATCGGGGGTTCTTCCCGTATCGCAGAAACCATGATTCCGCAAATCCAGGCGACTGGCGGTGAACTGTTCACTTACGCTGAAGTCACCGACATCCTGGTAGAGAATGGCCAAGCTACCGGTGTGCGGATGAAAGATGGCACCGAGATACGGGCACAACGGGTCATCAGCAACGCGGGTGTCTACAACACGTTCGAGCATTTGCTGCCAGAAGCTACAGCAAAGGCAACGGGTTATCTTGACAAGCTGCGTCAGGTCAGACCTTCCATGACGCACCTTGGCATGTATATTGGAATTGCGGATACGGCGGCTAACCTCAACCTGCCGCAGACCAACTTCTGGATTTACCCGGACGAAAACCACGAAAAGAACGTCAACAATTTCCTGACTGACAGCGGTCAACCATTCCCTGTTGTATACGTATCATTCCCGTCCGCAAAAGACCCCAGCTGGGATGAGCGCTACCCCAACCGCGCTACCATCGAAATTGTGGCACCGGCAAAATTTGAGTGGTTTGAGCAATGGAAAGACGAAACCTGGGGTAAGCGGGGTGAAGACTACGATGCGCTGAAAGAAACATTTTCCGAACGCTTGCTGGAAGTACTTTATAAAAAGCTGCCGCAACTGCGTGGCAAGATTGATTACTACGAACTGTCCACGCCGCTGTCTACAGATTTCTTCTGCTTTTACAAAAAAGGGGAAAGCTACGGACTGGATCACGACCCCCAACGTTTTAACCAGGATTGGCTGAAACCCAAGACAGAGATTCCAGGTCTGTACCTGACCGGACAGGATGTCATGACCGCCGGTGTCGTGGGTGCTGCCATGTCCGGATTTATGACAGCCTGCTCAGTGCTGGGTGTTACTGGTAGCTGGAAATTACAAAAACAGATGCGGAGCTGGAAGCCAAACGAAAAGGAACGTTTTTCAATCGGGTAGCCGAGGGTCTCTAGCCCTCAGCCCCCACAACACCCTGCATGCGGGTCCGCACAGGGCGTTTCCTGAAGATGTTTTAAAGTACACTGGCCGATTAGCTCCGGCATACTCCAAT
>MUIA01000068.1 GCA_002084115.1 Oceanospirillales bacterium LUC14_002_19_P2
CAAACCGGTTGCGGTTGTTTTGCCAAAAGAGGACAGAAGGTAGTCAGAGTACAGCTCAATCAGATCGTGTTTCATACCGGCAATAATGCCGTATTTTCAGTCTTGTGCGTAACTTGAGATATTTTATATGGATTTATCGAAGTTCAGCAGAGAATTACGTTAACCGCCAGTCCGCCCAATGCTGTTTCTTTATAGTTACTCTGCATATCCTTACCGGTCTGGTGCATGGTTTCTATCACTTCATCCAAGGTCACCCGGTGAGAACCATCCCCCCGTAAGGCTAGACGTGCAGCATTGATGGCTTTGACAGCGCCCATGGTATTGCGTTCAATGCAGGGAATTTGTACCAGACCAGCGATCGGATCACAGGTCATACCGAGGTTGTGTTCCATACCGATTTCTGCGGCATTTTCAATTTGCTCTACGCTACCACCTAGAACGGCGGTCAGCCCTGCTGCGGCCATAGAGCAGGCAACGCCTATTTCTCCCTGACAGCCGACCTCTGCCGCTGAAATAGAGGCGTTTTTCTTATAAAGCATGCCTATCGCTGCCGCAGTTAGCATGAAGTCGAACAATCCCTGCTCATCAGCCCCGTTGATGAAACGCATATAATAGGCAATGACAGCAGGAATAACACCGGCAGCGCCATTGGTAGGCGCAGTAACTACCCTGCCTCCTGCCGCATTTTCTTCATTGACTGCCAGGGCAAACAGGCTCACCCAGTCAATTGCCAGTAGTGGGTCAGCCGCATCACTGCCCGCATTGGTCAGTTCTTTATAGAGACCAGCCGCCCGGCGTTTTACATCAAGACCGCCAGGCAAGATCCCTTCGGTTCGACAACCTCGCTCAATGCAGTTGTCCATGACCTGCCAGAGTTCTCTCAGACCTTGTTCAACCTTGCTTCTGTTACCGTGCAAAGCGATTTCATTGGCCATCATTAATTGGGCAACAGATAAATTATAAGCAAGGCAATTACTTAACAATTCTTCAGCAGATTCAAAAGGATACGGAATACTTTTAACACCCAATACCTGCACATTGTTAGCAGTTTGAATTTCTGTGGCCGAAACAATGAATCCACCACCCACGGAAAACCACGTCTGATCCCCCACCGTGACACCCTGCGGACTGAACGCCAACAATCTGAGGCCATTCGGGTGTTCGGGTAGCGGTGTGTTATTGAAAATGATATCGGAAGATTTATCGAAGTGAATCTGTCGCTGATTAGGCAGGCATAATTGTTCATCAGTGCATACGGCTAGATAACGGTCATTAGCCGTTTCAGGATCAATGGATTCAGGCATTTCTCCCATAAGGCCGAGTACGACCGCCTGATCAGTGGCGTGCCCTGCCCCCGTCAGAGCCAAAGCCCCGTAGAGCTCTACCCGTATTCTGGCGACTTCATCCAACGCTATCGTACGAACAAACTGGCAGGTAGCCTTCATGGGGCCGACGGTATGGGAGCTGGATGGCCCGATACCAATCTTGAACAAATCAAACACACTGAGGGTCATAGGTTGTCCTGCATACCAGATATTATGATTGTTGACCGCCGTCTCTGGCGGTCTTTGAGACGTTCGATCGATCAGGCAGCTTCACAGGTGCTGCGGCCAGCGCCGCCTGCAGCCACTGCCAGAAACGGCTCACGCTCGCAATGTGAACCTTCTCATCGGGTGAATGGGGGAACACGATGGTTGGGCCGATGGATACCATATCCCATTCTGGGTAGGTGGCACCCAAAATACCGCACTCGAGTCCCGCATGGATCACCTTCACTTCCGGTGCGTTACCGAACAGCGTCTCATGGGTTTCCTTCATGGTTACCAGCATGGCAGAGGATACATCGGGCTGCCAGCCTGGGAACATGCCGACCATACGGGCTTCAGCGCCGGCCATGCGGAAGAGACCGCAAAGACGATGCCCCATATTCTCAGTGGCACTGTCAATCAGGCTTCTGGCAAAGCAGGCTGCATGGAGCTTGCCCTCAGCAATCGTAACAATGGCCAGGTTATTGGAGGTTTCAACGACGCCAGGCACACTGTCACTCATCCGGTCAACGCCGTGAGGACAGACATCCAGTGCATCCAACCAGCGCTGCTAATCCTGCTCAGCCATGATGTTGGCCTTGGCTTCTGCTTCTTCAGCCAGCATGACGAGACCTGGCTCAACTGGCTGCAGCTCGTTACCGAAAACAGCGGCCATCTTGTCAAACAGCCCATCAAAGGCGTCTGACTGATCAGCGGGAATCGCAACAGTCGCGAAGCACTCCCGGGGAATGGCATTGCTGAGATTACCGCCTTCAAAGCTGGCAATACGCACACCAAGGGTTTGCATCTGCTTGAGCATACGGATCATCAGCTTGCTGGCATTACCACGCTGCAAATGAATATCACAGCCGGAGTGCCCGCCCTTCAAGCCCTTGATGGTCAGATTGCGCCATTGCATATCGGTAGCAGCGGTTTCTTCCCCGTAAGTGGCATCTGCCAGTGCGTCAACACCGCCGGCGCAACCGACGTAAACTTCACCTTCTTCTTCGGTGTCCAGATTGATAAGGATTTTACCCTTCAAAACATCAGACTTAAGGGCTTCTGCACCGACCATTGAGCGTTCTTCATCAATGGTGAACAGTGCCTCAACGGGACCGTGAGGAATATCGGTGGCTTGCAGAATCGCCAATGTAGCGGCAATGCCCATGCCATTATCTGCACCCAGTGTGGTACCTGCAGCAGTCACCCATTCGCCCTCGATATAGGCCTTGATGGGATCACGGCTGAAATCATGGTCGGTCTCCGCATTATTCTGGGGGACCATGTCCAGGTGGCTCTGAAGAATGACACCGGTACGGTTTTCCATACCTGCAATGGCGGGTTTCCGGACAATCAGGTTGCCCACTTCATCAACGTAACTCTCAAGACCCAGACGTTCCGCAAGAGCAACGATATGATCTCTAACCTGTTCTTCCTGACCGGATGGACGTGGAATCTGGCACAGATCACTAAAATGTTCCCAGATCCTGGTGGGTTCTAACTGTTTGATATCAGACACAATCCATTCCTGTTTTATGACTACGATTATGGCTTGGGACTGTTATATCAATCCGACGCCACGATTGGCGTAAGTATATTCCCGTATTCGACATGATTGATGTCAGCATACTTCGATATTTCAGGCGTACTAAATGACCAATAAAGAAGATATATGATTGTATATTATTTATATTTTAAGACCTCAACAGCCATTCCTGCCTTAATCTCGCCTTGTCCGTGATGGACCAGGTTCTGGCCGAAGAAAATGCCATTACCCTGACGTCGGTACGATGCCAGCGTGCGTAACGGTTCACCGGTTTTGACCCCTTTTCCAGTATCGACTGTTGTCATGACACAACGACTGCAGGGTTTCGCCACGCTGAATTCAATATCACCAATACGGATCCTGTCCCACCGATCTTCTTCATGAGGATCGCACCCGCTCACAACAATGTTGGGGCGGAATCGACGCATTGGCACAGCCGCATCCAGTCGTTCATTCAGTGATTGAAGGGATGCCTCTGAAATCAGCAGGAAGGAAAACCCATCAGCAAAGGAAACCTGATCACCGGTTGATGCGTATGCCCTGTCAACCTGACGAAGAAATGTATCCGGCATCCAGACCAGGCAACATTCGATGCCTAAGAAATGACTAAACCACTCATCAGCTTCACTACCGGCGCTGATGGCCTGACATTCATCCTTCCAGACCTGCACCGATAACTGCGAAGTATCACTTACAGACGGTGTCGTTATGGCAAGCGGTTCCATGCCCTCTGCGGATATCACAATGCCCGAGTCCTGCTCTTCAACCGCCACCAGAACCAGACGTGGATACTGTCGCTGAGTAATGAACTTCCCGCTTTTGTCTACGACCATCCAGCGACGATCGCCACTGAATCCAAATGCATCGACCAACCGCTCTGTCACCACATTCTGACAGCAGGATTTAATTGGATAAACCGCCAACTCGGATACCGTAATCATGTATTTCCTCAACCAGTGGCACTTGTTTTCCGGCCAAACGCCCTTTCCTGAGCATCAGTTCAACGTAACATTTCCCCGACAAACCAGCTGCGGTATAGTTAGCCGCATTTCCCGCCGCCATCATGCCGCGGCGTATATCAAAAAACAAAAACACATCAATAAAAACAGGGATTCAGGGGACTCAGAATGCTTAAGAGGCTGTTGCAAAAGCCCAATTCAGTGGCATAGGCGATGACCTTATTCTGCAATAGCACCTTATGCTGCTCTCAATATATTCTCTACCTCTTTTTCATGGCAATGCAGATCACCT
>MUIA01000382.1 GCA_002084115.1 Oceanospirillales bacterium LUC14_002_19_P2
GAGGTGATCTGCATTGCCATGAAAAAGAGGTAGAGAATATATTGAGAGCAGCATAAGGTGCTATTGCAGAATAAGGTCATCGCCTATGCCACTGAATTGGGCTTTTGCAACAGCCTCTTTAAGGGCTTCCGCCTCCCGTTGCTGGAGATCCGCACGTCTTGCCAGCCACCAGGCAATGAATGCCGCCAACGACACCACCAGAATAATGAGCGTCGCCAATGCATTAATCTTCGGTGTCACACCCAGTCGTACTGATGAAAAGACCACCATCGGCAACGTGGTTGAACCAGGGCCGGACACAAAACTCGCAATAACCAAATCATCGAGAGACAGGGTAAACGACAACAGCCATCCTGCTGCCAAAGCCGGCGCAATGGTCGGAATAGTAATCAGGAAAAATGTTTTCAGCGGAGTGGCACCCAGATCCATGGCCGCCTCTTCAATGGAAACATCCACTTCCCGCAACCGCGATGAAACGACAACCGTCACATACGCCGTACAGAAAGTCACATGGGCAATCCAGATGGTCAGCATGCCACGATCCTGTGGCCAGCCAATGCTTTGCGCCATGAAGACAAACAGCAACAGCAACGACAGACCAATAATGACATCCGGCATAACCAGCGGAGCAGTGATCAGGCTGTTAAACAGCGTTTTCCCGCGGAAACGGGAAAAACGCGTCATGATATATGCCGACATCGTGCCCAGCACCACCGCCATGGAGGATGTCCAGAACGCGATCTGCAAGCTGGTCCAGACTGCAGCCATCAACTGATCATCCCGGAACAGTTCCAGATACCACTTGCCGGAAAAACCCGCCCAGACGGTCACCAGACGCGACTCGTTGAACGAGTAGATCACCAGGATCAGCATCGGTACGTAGAGAAAAACCAGCCCGGCCACCAGCATCAGGTTGGTGAATGAGAAACTCCGTTTCATCGTTCGCCCTCCAGCTCACGGGCCTGAAAGTGGTTAAACAGGGCGATAGGCAGCAACAGAATCAGCAGCATCACCATCGCCAGGGCCGAGGCCACCGGCCAGTCACGGTTATTAAAGAACTCCTGCCAGAGCACCTTACCGATCATCAGGGTTTCCGGCCCACCCAATAGCTGTGGAATGACCACTTCACCAACTGCCGGGATAAACACCAGCATGAAACCTGCAATAATGCCGCTGCGCGATAGTGGCAGCGTCACCCGGAAGAAGGATTCCCAGAGACGCGCGCCCAGATCCTGCGCTGCTTCCAGCAACGAGTTATCCAGCTTCACCAAGTTCGCATACAGCGGCAGCACCATGAACGGCAAGTAGGCGTACACAATGCCAATATAGACCGCCAGATTGGTGTTCATGATAATCAGGGGATGATCAATCACGCCAAGCCACATCAGGAAGTTGTTCAGTAATCCGTTGTTTTTCAGAATCCCCATCCAGGCATAGATCCGGATCAGAAACGAGGTCCACGACGGCAGCAGTACGAGCAAAACGAGCAGTGTCTGACGTCGCTTCGATGCCCGAGACATGGCATACGCCATGGGATAACCCAGCAACAAACAGAGACACGCCGAGATAAACGCAATCTTCACCGAGCCAAGATAAGCGGCAAAGTACAACTCATCATCCGCCAGGAACAGGTAGTTCCCAAGGTTAAGGACAATGGTCAGCGCTTCATCGGCATACTCAAAAATCGCCGAATACGGCGGGATCGCAATCTCGGAATACGCAAAACTGATTTTCAGGACAATGGCGAACGGTACCAGGAAAAACAGCACCAGCCACAGGTACGGCGTGCCGATCACCAGCCCCCGGCCGAAGCTGCTCCGGGTTTCATGCCAGTTATTTAACCATTTCATGAGTTCAGCACCACGCAGTTGGTGGAATCCCAGGAAACATACACTTCATCGTCCCAGGTCGGGTTATCCGCGGTACGCTCCACATTGGCCATGTTGCACTGGATCACCTTGCCGGAGGGCAGTTCAACGTAATACACGGAATGCGCGCCAAGATAGGCGATATCAACCACTACACCTTTCGCCCAGTTATGTTCTTCTTCAGGCTTATCCACATCCACGAAGATTTTTTCCGGACGCACAGCAACCCAGACCTTCCGCTCTTCCAGCGCCGTCGTAATACCGTGACCGATCCGCACAGGTACCGGCAGATCCTTACTGTCGATAATGACGTGGTCGGCCGCATCAGAAACGATTTCACCGGCGAAGATATTGATGGAACCAATGAACTCCGCCGTCATACGACAGTTCGGGGTTTCATAAATATCCATCGGTGTACCGGTCTGGACGATCCAGCCGGCATCCATGATGCCAATCCGGTCGGCCATGGTCATGGCTTCTTCCTGATCGTGGGTAACCATCAGGCAGGTGACACCTACCGTTTCCAGAATCTCCACCACTTCCAGCTGCATCTGGGTACGCAGCTGCTTGTCGAGCGCGCCCATGGGCTCATCCAGAAGCAGCAGTTTGGGACGCTTGGCCAGACTGCGAGCCATAGCCACACGCTGCCGTTGGCCACCAGACAGCTGATGGGGCTTACGGCGTGCATACTTGCTCATCCGCACCATCTTCAGCAGTTCTGCGACACGGTCAGCAATCTCTGCCTTGGGTAGCCGATCCTGTTTCAAACCAAACGCCACATTCTGTTCCACGGTCATATGGGGAAACAGTGCATATGACTGGAACATCATATTGATGGGACGCTCATACGGCGGCAGGTCGGTAATATCCTGACCATCCAGGAAAATACGCCCATCGGTAGGTTTTTCGAAGCCGGCCAGAATACGCAACAGTGTGGACTTGCCCGAACCGGAGCCACCCAGCAGGCCAAAAATCTCACCCTTGTGGATTGTCAGACTGACATCATCCACCGCCACCGTCTCATCAAAGTGCTTACTGATACGATCGATGCGCAACAGCACCTTTTTTTTTCCCCGGGCACTTAATTTCTTCTTGTAAAAGGTGGACGCTACTGCCATGAAAATACGTCTCCACTCGGCTGGTACCCAAATGTTCCAACCGAAAAAAACTGTGTAACAGGAAATGTTTCAAATGTAGTCCATGAGCACCCGCCAGACATGCTGCAAATGCTCACCGGATGGCCGTATTCAACTCTCTAGTGACGACCATGGCAGGGAAAAGTTCCCCGCCAGCCCTTATAAAGACTGGCTATGGTGGCTCAGGGGGATGAAGGGAGACCGGGCATCCGACAGGCGACTACCGCCCCGATTTAATCCGGTTCCAACTTCGGGTTATCGTTCAGTTCAATGCCGGCGATACTTCCCGGAAGGTGTATAGATTGGCCATGGTATCGGCATCCGGATAAATGCCGCGGTTGTTGCGGATAGCGGGATCCAGCAACGGCGTCGCGGCATCATTGGGATTGGCGTACGCCAGATAATCGGAAATCGCGGCAATCACTTTCAACTTCATCAGGTAATCAAGAAACCGATGGGCATTTTCCGCATT
The DNA here is from genome assembly GCA_002084115.1 of Oceanospirillales bacterium LUC14_002_19_P2. Classification (GTDB taxonomy): domain Bacteria; phylum Pseudomonadota; class Gammaproteobacteria; order Pseudomonadales; family Endozoicomonadaceae; genus Kistimonas. The sequence goes on from MUIA01000382.1 coordinate 3,477, forward strand.
CGCCGCATCCTTGGGAATGGCCAGCATATCAAACCAGACGCCCGCCCCTTCTTTTGGGATCGAATAGCGAATATTCACGCCATTGTCGGCATCATCAGCTCGATCGGCGGCCTGAAATACATCCCCGGACCAGCCAACGGCCACACAGATCTCACCATTGGCCAGATCAGAAATATAGCGGGATGAATGGAAATAGCGGACATAGGGCCGAACCTTCAACAGTACGTCCTCTGCCTTGCTGTAATCAGCAGTGCGCTGACTGTTCGGATCCAGTCCTAGATAATATAATGCCGCCGGCAACATTTCTGTCGGCGAATCAAGGAATGCAACACCACACTGGGCTAGCTTTTTCATATTCTCCGGTTCCATCACCAGAGCCCAGCTGTACACTGGCGCATCGGCACCGAGGACTTTTTTCACCTTGTCCGGGTTATAACCGATACCGGTCGTTCCCCACATATAGGGCATTGCATAGGTATTCTTGGGATCATGCTCCTGCAAACGGTTGAGCATATCCGGGTTCAGATGTTTCCAGTTAGGCAGGCTGGCTTTATCCAGTGGCAGGAAAACACCGGCTTTGATCTGGCGAGCCAGAAACTCGCTGGTAGGTGCAACAATGTCATAGCCACTGCGACCGGACAGCAGCTTGGCTTCAAGCACTTCATTGCTGTCAAACACGTCATAGACGACTTTGATACCGGTTTCTTTTTCAAAATTGGGCCCTTTTCCAGGTTGGCGGATCATTTCAGAGCCTCCTGTCTTATTTTCAGATAAAGGTAATCCAGATCATTGTACCCACACGCTTTATAGATAATGCGTTTGATTACCCCGTTAAAGGCT
>MUIA01000260.1 GCA_002084115.1 Oceanospirillales bacterium LUC14_002_19_P2
TCCTTGGCGTCCTCTGTATGGTTTGATTGCTTAACAGATTACCCCTGAGCTCTAAATAAATTCAAAGGCTCTGTAGCAACCCTCTGGTTACAGAGGTTATGCATTTATGATACGAATTCAGGCAGTTATAAACAGCAAAGATTCCGAATTACCTGTTGCCGCATAAACGACGTTTCAGGACAAGCCGTACTCCCGCTCAACCCGGCAGATGCGGACGCGGTAGTCGCTATACCACTGTTGTTTACCCCGATGCTGGGCTTCCTGATGCTCCACATTCGCTTTCCAGGCACGGATGGCAGCAAGATCCTGCCAGTAAGAGACCGTGATGCCCAACCCATCGCGGGCAGACTCGATGCCCAGAAAGCCCGGCTGTTCCTGCACCAATTCCAACATCTGCACGGCTATGTTGTCATAACCGTTGTCATCCCCGGTCCGTAGTGAGGTAAAGATGACCGCGTAACAGGGTGGCTCCGGTGTGTCAGCAATTATTGTCATTATTTTCAGCTTCCATAAACAAAAAAGGCCACCAAACGGCAGCCTTTCAGGACGAGTATTACCTGAACCGGATCAGGGCTTCAGGCCACTCATGTATTCAATAGCACCACTTATTTCATCACTGGAACAGTCGCCACAGGTACCGTTAGCCGGCATGGAACGGATACCGTTGATCGCATTGTTCAGGATGGTCTGGTAGGAACCGGAATCAGCCAGTCGCTTGTCCCAGGTGGCCTTGTCGCCTTTCTTAGGTGCACCCAGTACGCCGGCGGTATGGCAGGCGGTACAGTAGGTGTTGTAAACCTGCTCACCATTGCGCGGACCGGATGCAACGGCTGCCGCACCACCACCGGCTGCGCATTCTTCACCAGCCACACAGAGGCTTCCCACGGGTTTGATCCGGTCTGCGATTTCACTGCGGGTGACTTCATCTAGATCCCCGGCAGGCTTGGCCATGACCAGTCCGGCAAACAGTCCCCCCAGCAGTACTGCAGCCTGTACAGCGCGCATCTTTTTGAAGTATGCCACTAGTCGTTCCTCATCATCTGACGCTTGAGCTCCACCCGACGATTATCGTTATGAAATTGTGTCACACCGGGCTGGCCTGAATTGTTATAGCAGCCGCGATTATACGCCAAACCTGCGGCCAGCAACAATTCCGATTGACTGTCAATTCCGGCATACACTGGCGAACCGGGGCGATTACACCTACGCTGGCAGCGGCTTTTATCCAGACAAGCAACGGAGTACGACCGTGCGCTACTTGCTTACCCTACTGCTAGGTGTATTGTTTTCCTGGTCACTTTCAGCGTTCGCCACCACACCGGTAACCAGCCCGGCAACGTCCCTTAAACCCCTGCGGGTCGGCAGTGCTGGCGACTATCCCCCGCTGACGCTGCAGAAACCTGACGGCACCAGGGAAGGCTTCGCTATTGATATGGCGCGCAACCTTGCCAAACATCTGGGTCGTGAACTGGTGCTGGTCAAAACCAGCTGGCCGACGCTGCATGCCGACCTTTCCGCTGGCAAGTTCGAACCTGGCCATGGGTGGCATTTCCTTTACGGAGGGGCGCAGCCAACAGTTCCTGATGAGTGAGACGGTGTTTGAAGATGGCAAAGTCGCCCTGACCAACTGCCAGCTCCATCCCTACCTGTACTTCTATTCCGCAGCCGACCTGCTGACTTTGCTGAATCAGCCCCTGGCCTGTGGCTCCCCGTTATTGATGGACACCGTGCTGACGCCCAAGCAGCAATACTGGATGGGCGTGAAATGCGGCGGCACCAAACCGCCGGATAATGTACCGTTCGAGTTCCTGCACCCATCGGTACAGGTGGTGGAAAACCCAGGTGGCACCAACGAGCTGCTGGCCAAACAATGGCTGCCGAAAGCAGCCATCACCATCGCCCATGACAATGTGGAACCTTTCCGCACCCTGGTGGAACTGAAGGCGCATGTGATGATTACGGATCGGGTGGAAGCCCTGTATAAAAGCCGGGTAATGCCGGAACTGTGCGTGATTAACCCTGAGCCCCCTTCAACCGAAGCCCCAAGGTGTATATGACGCGCAAAGAGAGCAAGGCACTGATGCAAGAGGTTAACGAATGGCTGGAACAGGTGGATCAAGCCGCAATCCAGAGCCGCTGGTTCTGATTCAGACCACCGAATCCGTTGCGCTGCCACCGACGCCCCCACCATGGCACCGGTTAAGGAGAAATCCGCAAAAAAGCATGGACTTGGCTATACGTCCTGAGTATTATGGGCGCCGCTGACAGCGGTCAAAAACCGCGTCTGCAATGGCGTTATGCACCCTTAGCTCAGCTGGATAGAGCGCTGCCCTCCGGAGGCAGAGGTCACAGGTTCGAATCCTGTAGGGTGCGCCAGAAAAATCAATGACTTACCGCACTTTCCCCACCTAACAAACCTGTCCCCTTTCACTCTTTGCTACACCTTTGCTACACCACGGCTGACCTTTCATAATACCAATGCGGTTAATAGCTACGCACAGACGGTACAACCTAGTGCCCTACAAAGCTTATTGCTTCCGCCCTTACCCGCGAGTACAGGGAAGACCGTTTTGATTCAGCCATGTGGTACATGCAAAGCGATTAAATCCATACGGACAAGAGCAAACCGGACAACATCGCCCTCAACCAGCCCTGCGGAAACACCCTATCCACAAAGGCCCGGCAGCGAAAGATGATAAATTTTGCGGGTGAAAACCCGTATTTTTTGATTTTTTTTTGTTTATATAGTCCTATAGCCATCGCTACTGTTTCAGGATCACCAAATTGTTTAGCTTCTTCAAAAAAAACAAATACCGTAAAACCATATCAGCCACAGCCTAAAACTCTGACGCAAGCTGAGATTGACGCTAAGTCTTATGAAAATACGTTGAAAGCGCTTAGAAATTGTCTTCTTGCAGTTGATGGCACTACAGATGAAGTAGCAGAAGACTTTATTGAAAAGTACGTAGGTGATGCTTGGACCACTTACTACAAGTTAGACGGGGTTGTATCGAACTGGTTAGCTATGCCAGCAGCTACCTTTCTACAGTGCATGGACAATCCTGATGCGTCTTCTGAAGAAAAAAGGCTTGCCCGGATGGCTTCACTGAATTTCATGATGGTAGCGTACGCATCTCCCAACTGTAATACACGAGATAAAGCCATTCGAGATGCAAACTGGCAAAAAGATTATGACAGAAACAGAGAGAACTGCCCCTACTTCCTGTTTGAGCAATTGTATAGCACTATGTTTAGCAGGCAAAAATGCTGCGTACTAGCTAATATTTTTGTCAGTATTGCAAAAAGTAATGGCGTTAATGAGCACGTAAACAAGTTCTATTACACAACACCCCAGCCAGAAACAATTACTGCCCTAGCAATAGGGGTAGCTATAGAGTGTGCAATGAAGGAAGGGCTGGATGAAGTAGTTAAGTTACACGAAGAGAGACTTGAATTTCTTTTTGAAGAAAGTGAAAGAAGAGAAGTGCCTTTTACTGAGTTCGACTGGATGCTAATGGGGGTTGACAAAGAAGAAGAGCAAGCCTGACCTGCGCTTCTGACACGGCACTACAACTCACTATTCACACCATGTATTTTTTTAATAGTTTTATTCTCTGATTCCCGGTGCGTGAAGGGTCTAATCCCCCCAAGGATGGGCCACCGGCGAATGCCACTCCAAGGTGACCAGTACCAAGCCCCGAACATTTGCTAGTGACATCAGGTCAGACGTGGGTTCCGATGGATGACGCATGGTTCATACATGCTTCCAGAGACATCCTCCATACAACCGATACTGTTCTATCCTGAAAACAGAAAGTCACCATAAGGCAAAGGACGTGCGCGCTTATCTGATCAGGCTGCTATAACGCTTCAGCCCTGCCTGGAGCCAATGGCAGTTGAATGTAACCGGCTTTCTGGAGCAAGGCGGCTACCTTGTTTTCGCAGAAGACCCGGAGACAGCCAGACAACAGGCTGTTTTGCACTTCAGTCATGGCAAAGCAAAGGACACCTCTCTTGACGACCCACTGCACCCGTTTCTCAATCCCGACATGGCTGAAGTCATCGAAATCACCGGCCATAGCAACCGTTAAAACATCAGGCCAGACACAGTACTGCCTTATACAAACTGCTACGGGCATTAAAATTTTTTTCGCGCTCCACCACTGAACGTGGCACTTCCCGCCATTCCATGCCCTTCTGAACTGCGTATAATCCCGATCCAATCAAAACCATTTCTACCCGCTCCAAGCTACCGAGGCCCACGCTTCGCTGCCCGCCGTCAAAACGGGACAGCCA
>MUIA01000014.1 GCA_002084115.1 Oceanospirillales bacterium LUC14_002_19_P2
CTTGTGAAGATGAGGTCATGGCAAGTTCCGGTTTGCTGTTTCCGAAGCATTTTTTTGTCAAGCCAATCGTACCAACAGATTGGACGGAACTTGCCTTTATTTATGAAATATCCGGGCTAGGTAGCACAGCAATGTTTTTTTTCAATGCATAAGTGATAGTTTCACCTGACTATACTTGAGCTGAAACAGACGTGAATTGCGTGCAACGCATATTGTACAACAAGGACATCGGAGCGTAACCAGATTGACAACCATAGGTCAGCTTCCACATCACCGCAAACCTTACCAGGTTAACCTGGTGAAGCAGCATGTGCTGTGCGAGATGAACTATATTCGATTGATGAAGCTGATCGCCGGTAATGCGTCAGATGAGTGGATGATTGGTTTTTCTTTCCACGGACAAACCTGTTCTGTTCATTTCCAGATTACCAGTCGCAGCCGTTACACCACTGTCATCGACATTACGCAGGACAATCGCTTCAACTGGCTGCCCTGCCAGAAAATGCAGGTGCGTCTTTACCACGATGTCCGCATGGCCGAAGTCATCAGTTCCCAGCGCCAGCGTGACTTCAAACCCCGCTACAACTACCCCAACGCGCTGATGTACCATCCCGACGAAAAGGAGCAGCTCAACCTGTTCCTGGCCGATTGGCTGGAGCACTGTCTCAACAACGGATACCTCTTCGAAACGATTGAGCAATCGTCCTGAAAATTCTTCTTCAGGAGTGCCAATAAATTAACAGATTCCACCTATTAATTGGGGTAATCTCCCTCTCTATAACGATACGATTCATGCCTTAAGGGAGAGTGCCGGGTTGAGCATGCACGGCGTCAGCAAAATCGTCCAGATAACAGACTGCCACCTGTTTGGTGACGGGGATGGCACCTTGCTGGGTATCAATACCCGTGACAGTTTCAATGCAGTACTGCAGCTAGTAAAAGAACACAGCGCTGATGCTGACTTGATCCTGGTTACCGGTGATATTTCACAGGATAATTCAATCGCCTCTTATGCCTTCTGCCAGCACTCACTGGAAACACTCGGTATCCCGTTTGTGTGGCTTTACGGTAATCATGACGAACCTGAGAAACTGGCCCAAACGCCTTTTGCCGCCAACTTCCCCAAGCGATACAGCTGGATGACTGGCAGGTGCTACTCCTACACAGCCAGATCACGGGCGCCATCCACGGCGAACTGGTTAACGGCGAGCTGGCCCGGCTATCTGCGGCTCTGGCAGCCTCTCCTGAGCGACCAGCGCTGATTGTCACCCACCACCACCCCTTACCGGTCGGTAGTGAGTGGATGGACGCGATAAACCTCAGAAATGGGCGACACCTGTTGGAATTACTAACTACATCCCCACAGGTTAAACTGCTGATTCATGGCCATACTCATCAGGCCGGTCAAGTTCAGGAAAACGGCGTCACGGTGCTGGGAACCCCCTCAACGTGTGTCCAATTCCTTCCGGCCAGCCCTGATTTTGCAGCCGACACCCGACAACCAGGCTATCGAGAAATCATCCTCGAGTCTGATGGCAGCTTCTCTAGCCAGATTTACCGCCTGGCCCCAGGAACATTCCTGCCAGATCGTTCTGAAACGGGGTATTAGCGACCAAAGGGGTAACAGCACCTGCCTCATTATAGATCTGCACAATAAACCCTCTCACTTAATATACGAAAACTATATTACGCCTTGGAACTTTCCCGCCAGAATATTGCCTAAAGTGGTAATAGGAGTTGCAAGAAAAGGGCGTCATCATGGGACGATCCAAGTCTTGGGATAAAGAAAACTAATGGTGCACGTGGTTAAGCCGACCGTCATGAACTGAAAAAGCACCAACCCGAATTGCAATGCTCAAAGCGCAAGTATAGTGGACCCCAAAAACTGGACAGTCAGCTAAGTTAAGTTTTCTGGTTGCAATATGACCCTCAGGAGGGAGTCATGGCAGCAAAAAGAAAACGGCATGCCCCGGAATTCAAGGCAC
>MUIA01000350.1 GCA_002084115.1 Oceanospirillales bacterium LUC14_002_19_P2
ATAACGAAATCGCATCAATGAAATTTTGAAAGAGCCTGGAATTCATAACAGTCATCCCCTGATAGCCGGATGGTTCAGGGAGTATAGGTCAACCAACCATCAGGGGTAACTTAGCCCTGCTGGTCCGTATGGAATCAGCACTGGCTGAAATCGACACGCCGGTAGCACGGCTGCGCGCCATGATCCGCTGTGAACTGGAATCCATCCAGGGCGAAAACGGCCATGCGCTGGCGGTGCTGGTCTACGAATGGCGATCACTGTCACCGGAGAACCAGGAGAAACTGCTACACATCCGGGAAGCGTATGAGCAACTCTGGCTGACAGAGTTTACCGGTGCCGCTGAGTACCTGAAGCCCGGGATAGAACCCTTTGTCCTGCGTCGTTTCCTGAGTGGCAGCCTGTACTGGACCACGTATTGGTACAAGGAAAGCGGAGCACTGACGCTCAGCGATCTGACCGAAATGGCACTGAAACTGATTCTGAAATAACACCCGTCTGAACAACAGACCTGTCCACATGACCCTGACGGAGCAACCAGAATGTCCATGAAGAACAAGACCATCATCATCACGGGAGCAAGCCGCGGTATTGGCCGGGAACTGGCGCTGCGTTGCGCCCGGGATGGCGCCAATATCGTGATTGCGGCCAAATCAGCGGATCCGCACCCAACTCTGCCCGGCACTATCCATACGGTGGCAGAGGAAGTGGAAGCGGCTGAAGGACAAGCGTTGCCTATCCAGGTGGATGTGCGCGATGAGGCCCAGGTGAAAGGCATGGTTCAGGAAGCTGCCAACCGATTTGGCGGCATTGATACACTCGTCAATAATGCCGGTGCCATCAGCCTGACCTCTCTGGAGCATACGCCTCTCAAAAAATTTGACCTGATCCATCAGATCAATACCCGGGCGGTGTTTCTCTACTCACAGGCCGCATTACCTTGGCTTAAAAAGTCTGAAAACGGCCATATCCTTAACCTGTCACCCGCCATCAACCTGAAGGAAAAGTGGCTGACCCCATATATACCCTATACCGTCACAAAATACGGCATGAGCCTCCTGACTCTGGGGATGGCGGGCGAGTTCCGCCGCTATGGCATCGCAGTCAACGCCCTGTGGCCCCGCACTTCCATCGCAACGGCCGCCGTGGAAAAAACCGGAGGCGATGCCATCATGCGCCGCAGCCGTAAACCCGCCATTATGGCGGATGCCGGCTATGAGATTCTCTCAACCCAGGCACTCGCCATAACTGGTCAAACGCTGCTGGATGAAGATCTGCTCAGGGAGCGTGGCGTCACCGATTTCAGCCAATATGCCTGCGACCCTTCTCAGGCAGACAACCTGTTTCAGGATCTCTATGTGGATTGAAAACCAGAACCTGTAATCAGGCAGCGTCCCGGATATGACACTCCACAATAAATGCCCGCCGTAGCACACTGGCGGGCGTCAAATCATCAACATTTCCTTTATTTTCAGGTCCCACGCCCGAATCTGGCCTTTTCAGTCCCCTATACTCTTCGTTGATACAACCCGCTTTTAAGCCTCGGCTCCCGAGTATCGAACATCAGGGCCACTCAGATCGGGTTCGTTACTGGGTAACGTAGTAAGTAACTGATCCAAGGAAGGAGATGTTTGCAATGATCCAAAGTAAATTAAGAATGATTGGGTTATTCGCCCTGGTTCTTATCACCTCAGGTTGTGCAACGACCAGCTCTCATAATGGCAATGCCAACTGGAAAACCTGTTCCCTGGCTGGCGGTATGCTATGGGGCCTCGGTGGTGCAGCGCAGAGTGCAGCCACTGCCGGTATCGGACTCGCCGCCGGTGCACTGGTGGGTGGTGCAGGCTGTGCCATGGCGGGTGACAGCGACGGCTCTGACAGCAAAGACAGCGGTCATCACATGACCAAGTCAACGGTTGCAGACAATACCAAGATCATGTTCAACTTCGACTCCTATCGTCTGGGCAGCAATGACAAGAAAGCCCTGGATAAAGTCGCAGACATGGCGGGTCCTAACACGGAAATCCGCATTGCCGGCCACACCTGCAACATCGGCGCCTCTACTTACAATCAGAGTCTGTCCGTTAAGCGGGCCAATGCCGTGCGCGACTACCTGGTCAGCAAAGGCGTGATGTCTGCGTCCATTAAGGTAGAAGGCAAAGGTGAAAGTTCTCCGGTGGCCAGCAACAGCACCCGCGAAGGACGTGCCCAGAACCGTCGTGCCGAGGTCGAAGTGCATCGCACCAAGCCTGCCAAGCACCATCGTGAAAAGCTGGAGCAATTCCGCGGCGCGGCACTGGATCCATATCTGATGCACCGTCATTGATATCCGGTTCTGAAAATCAATACATGAGTTGATGTAATGATCTTTTTCAGCCAGATACACCGCACACCAACCATGACAGTACAACAATTGTCATGGTTGGTTTTGCTTTCAGTATTGCTCAGCCCTTTTGCTCACAGTGAAGTCTATCGCTGGAAGGACAGTAACGGGGTCATTCATTTTACTGACAAGCCCGGCAGTCAATCACAAGCCGTAAAGACAACGACACGCTCCCTGTCGGCTGAAGAATGGCTGCAAGCTATTCAGGGTTCCTGGAAACGAACCGGCAGCACCCCAACCCAGCAGGAACTGGCGCTGAAAGTGCTCACATTCTTCGAAGACATTCCGGCGGAATACAATTTTCCGGAAAAGGTCGATGAAACCCTGACCATATCGGATACCAACGTCATCCTCGAAGGCACTGCCTACAGCACCAACCAGGGCGTCGGTCGAGAAAGCACCTACCATGCGGAAGGACGTCTCTCTCTCGATGAAGGGAGTGCAGGAAAGGAAGGTCGATTTATGTTCCAGCGGGGACGCAACCCCTATATGGAAGATTTCACCTTGCTGTTGCTGCTCAATCTTCTGGATCGCCAGGATCTCAAAGGTACCGAAGAAATCCAGCTGAAACTCGACGGTGATCGACTCAGCGTCACAATCACACCGCCGAGAGCCATTGGTGTCAGCCGTTTCACCATCCGCTATCAACGTCTTACACCGTAACCCAACGGCTATAACTCATAGGCTCGACAATGACTGTCAAACGTCAGCCGTTTCTCTACAGCCTCCCCATTGAATAACGATCGAAATAATTGATGCAGTTTCGGGTTCTGGGATGTCGTCGCATCATCAAACGGTGAGTGGGACATACCCACCTGATCAGCTTCCGTCAGATTGATATAACTGGCGTTTCTGGCAACCAGGTTGGTACTGAAATGGCCAAGGCGAGCCAGCTGACGTGCACCAAACTTCATTCTGGACGCACCCAACGCGTAATCATTTTCGTTAATGGTGATATAGAGCCTGCGCCGAAACGTAATGCGGTCAACCCACAATTCATGATCCACATTATTTACATCCTCCTGACAGAGAATCACATTGTCAAAGACACCCGTTTCGCCCTGAAATACACCGGATTTAAACATGCACTTGAACAGGTAATTTCCCATGCTGTGGAACGGAATACTCAAGCGCATATCGCAAATATCATCGTCGCTGTTGTAACGATCCAGATACCAGCGCAGCTTTTCCAATACCCGGTCCAACGCCACCACAGACTGACTCGCTTCCCGCTTATCACTTAGATAGGAAGCAACGCCGCCCGCTCGCCCGGCAAACGCCAATCGTCCATTCGCGGGCCAGCTGAAGGCGACCACCTCCACATCGTAGAGCGATTCCAGCTCATGCGCTGTTGTCATTACATCGGCAAAATCATTATTGAAACCATGCACATAAAACAGGCAATTGCGTTGATGCTGTTTCATACGTTGCTGAAGATAACGAAAGGCATATTCGCTGGCAGGCACAGGTTTGCCATTGAGCAGACAGACGTCACCAAGAATATCCAGGGACCATCCCTGTGCCTCCTGATAGTCCGAAATAGCAACCCGCAACTCATCCGATCCGAGAGCGTTGAACTCGCAACCAAAGCGCTGGCAGGGATCCTCTTCCTCGTGAAGGCAATTACGATTAGTGATTATGATCATAAACAGCCCGTCCTTTACCCAGCCTGTAAGGCCTGCTTCTTATTTTCGGGCCATGGTACAACATGTCATGATGCCTGAGAAAAGCACTTCAACTATTTTTTTACTATCAAACAGAGGATTCGGTATCACGAAACAATATTATACCAATCGTATTTTCTAAGTCCTAAGCCTGATGCCAGCTATCCTTAGGCATCATCAACGAATTCTCTTTGAAACGATGTCTCGCCGACCACAGTTACCCGAAGGTTTTGAGAATATT
>MUIA01000385.1 GCA_002084115.1 Oceanospirillales bacterium LUC14_002_19_P2
TTGGAAACCCTCTCCCTGAAACTGAAGGTCAATCATTTTCAGCTCAGGGCGAAGATTTACATGACCGCTCTGCGGGCATCATTCGAGCAGCTAAGGTTATTCGTTACTGCGTAACTTGAGTTTGGTAATAAAAAACCCGTAGCCAAGACTACGGGTTTTTCTGAGCAAGAGTTTCGAGGTTACTTATAACCCGGGAAGTCCTGGAATGATGGCCGGCAACGCGTTCTTGATCATGACAATCAGGATAACGAGCACCATCAGGGAGAAATCCAGTCCGCCCAACGGGGGAATCACACGGCGGATGCGGCTGCTCAGTGGTTCGGTCAGCTGATGCAGCAGAATCAGTGCCGGGTTATAACTGCCGGGGGCCACCCAACTGGCGATAGCGATAATGATCAGGCTGAACATGTAAATATTCAGCAGGGTATTTAGCAGCTTGAAGATGGAAATCGCCAGTACCTGCCCCACCGGAATCACGGAAGGGATGTAGCCGTGGATGCCAAGCAGCAGGAAGACAATCACAATCTGAACCAGCAGGGCCAGGATCAAAGCTGCGACATCCATGCCCTTGAAACCGGGAATCAGACGACGCAACGGGTTCAGTAAAGGCCCCGTGATCTTCACGATGGCCTGGGAAATGGGATTGTAGAAATCCGCCCGTACCAGTTGCAGCAGAAAGCGGATCAGCACAGCCATAACAAACAGGCTGCCGATGGTTTCCACCAGGAATGACAGGGAGCTAGTCAATGGTGACATGTAATCGGTAACTCTTCAGTAGTCCGGATTTTCACACTATGGGGGTGCTGCAACCGAGTTGCAACAGTCCCGCCTTAATCTTATCCACAGTTAACACTGATGGAAACGTCAGTCCTGTTTGGCCAGCTCCCGGGAACGTCGCTCGGCCGCATCAAGGGCAGACTGTACCAGTGTACGAAATTCGCCTTGCTCAAACGTATTGATGGCTTGCTCGGTGGTACCGCCAGGGGAAGTAACGCGGCGACGCAGCTCGGCGGCCTCGACATCCCCTTCTGTTGCCATACGTGCTGCGCCGAGTGCTGTTTGCAGCGTCAGCGCCGTAGCTGTCTCTGGTGGCAAACCCAGTTGTTTACCAGCATTGATCATGGATTCCATCAGCAGGAAGAAGTAGGCCGGGCCACTGCCGGATAACGCTGTGACGGCATCAATGGCGCTTTCTGAATCCAGCCACCGACTGATACCGACAGCATTCATGATCGTCTCCGCCAATGTTTTTTGTGTTTCTGATACCTGCGGATTGGCATACAGTCCGCTGGCGCCACAGCCAACCAGCGCCGGTGTGTTCGGCATGCAGCGGATAATGGGAAGGTTGCCGCCACTCCAGTCATTGAGGCTATCGATGGTGATGCCGGCGGCAATAGAGACCAGCATGGGCTTGGCATCCTGCAGTGCTGGCGACAGTTCGCTCACGACAGGCTTCATGACCTGCGGTTTGACCGCAAGAATCACCACATCCGCTTCTCGTACGGCGTCGCTGTTGTTTTCAGCAATCTTGATACCAAACCGTGTGTGCAGCGCCTGCAATGTCTCCTGGCCCGGATCGGAAGCGATAATACGCTCAGGATCATAGCCGTTGCTGATCAGTCCACCGATAATGCTGCCAGCCATGTTGCCGGCGCCAATAAAGGCCAGTGTTGCTGTGGTCATGCTGCTGTTTCCGGTTTTGATGTGAGTTATGTCATCAAGCATTACGAATAATTGCGCGCACCAAAGAGTGCTGTACCGATCCGTACCATCGTAGCGCCCTCCGCTATTGCGGCTTCCAGGTCATCACTCATCCCCATGGACAGGGTATCCAGCCCCTGGTCGGGCCAGCGTTCCTGTAGTGCTGCCAGTAATCCTGACATGGCCTGGAATGCGGCATGTTGTTCTGCCGGATCATCCGTGGGTACAGGAATCGCCATCAGGCCACGCAGTTTCAGGTTGGGCAGTGCCACGATCTCTGCCGCCAGAGGCTGGACATTTTCCGGCGAAATACCGGACTTGGTGTCTTCATCGCTGATATTCACCTGAATGCAGATATTTAGCGGTGGCAGGTGTTCTGGCCGCTGTTCGCTCAGACGCTGGGCGATTTTCAGGCGATCGACACTGTGCATCCAGTCGAAATGTTCTGCGACTGAGCGCGTTTTATTAGACTGCAGAGGGCCGATAAAGTGCCAGCAGAGGCCATCAAGATCCTGAAGGGCCTGAATTTTTTCGATGCCCTCCTGCACATAGTTCTCACCAAAATCCCGCTGACCGGTATGCCAGGCTTCGCGCACCAGGCTGGCCGGCTTGGTTTTGCTGACCGCCAGAAGTTTGACGGCGCCGGCTCTGCCACAGGCATTTTCTGCGGCTTGAATCCGGTCACGGACCTGTTGAAATTGGGTTTCAATTGCAGACATGGCTATGTAATGATACTTCCCGTCTTTGCCGGGTACGGCTGAAAACCGCAAGAATACCACCACCTGCGTGGAAAGAAGAATCAGGCCGTGACCTAGCTATTCTTAAAAGAAAGACTGCAGGCGTAACGCTCTAGTGCGTCTGGCCAGAGAATAACAAGACCCCGGGGGGAGTCATGGATATTACCGAGCTGCTGGCGTTTGGTACCAAACAGGGCGCGTCCGACCTGCATCTGTCTGCAGGCCTGCCGCCCATGATTCGTATCGATGGCGATGTGCGCCGGATCAACCTGCCCGCCATGGACCATAAACAGGTGCATGGCCTGATCTACGACATCATGAATGACAAACAGCGTAAGGACTATGAAGAGTACCTTGAGACGGATTTTTCCTTCGAGGTGCCGGGGGTAGCCCGTTTCCGGGTTAACGCCTTTAACCATGGTCGAGGCGCTGGTGCTGTATTCCGGACGATTCCCAGTAAAGTGCTCTCCATGGATGAGCTGGGTATGGGACAGATTTTCAAGGATATTGCCGTTCTTCCTCGGGGGCTCTGCCTGGTGACTGGGCCAACCGGCTCCGGCAAGTCCACTACCCTGGCGGCGATGCTGGATTACGTGAATGAAAACAAATACGGCCATATCTTGACGGTGGAGGATCCGGTCGAATTCGTTCATGAGTCAAAAAAATGCCTGGTTAACCAGCGGGAAGTCCACAGGGACACCCTGGGCTTTGATGCCGCACTGCGTTCCGCATTGCGGGAAGACCCTGACATTATCCTGGTGGGTGAGATGCGAGACCTGGAAACCATCCGCCTGGCTCTGACGGCGGCAGAAACCGGGCATATGGTCTTTGGTACTCTGCACACCACCTCCGCCGCTAAGACTATCGACCGTATCGTTGACGTATTCCCCGGTGAAGAAAAGGCGATGGTACGTTCCATGTTGTCGGAATCTTTGCAGGCGGTTGTCTCTCAAGCTCTGCTAAAGAAGATTGGCGGCGGTCGGGTCGCTGCGCATGAAATCATGATTGGCACACCCGCGATACGAAATCTGATCCGTGAAGACAAGGTCGCCCAGATGTACTCGGCTATTCAAACTGGCGGCAACCTTGGCATGCAGACGCTGGATGGCTGCCTCAAGAACCTGCTCCAGAAAGGGATTATCACCCGGGAAGCCGCGCGTTCGAAGGCGAAGACTCCGGACGATTTTTAACGCACAGTCCACACACAAAGCGAGATATGTGAATGAGTCATATGGACCTCAACCCCTTGCTGAAGCTGATGGTGGATAAGCGTGCTTCGGATCTGTTTATCACTGCTGGCATGCCACCCTCTATGAAAGTGGCCGGCAAGATTATACCGGTCACCAAAAATCCCATGTCGCCTGAAAAGTCCATGGAGACTGTGCTCGGCGTCATGAGTGAGAAGCAGCAGGAAGAATTTCACACTAATCATGAATGTAATTTTGCGATCAATGCCAGCGGTATCGGGCGATTTCGGGTCAGTGCATTTTATCAGCGCAATCTGGCCGGTATGGTGCTTCGCCGGATTGAAACCAAGATTCCAACGGTGGAAGAGCTGGGTGTTCCGGAAATCATTAATCAGCTGGCAATGGCCAAGCGTGGGCTGGTGATCTTTGTTGGTGCCACCGGCCACGGTAAATCGTCCTCGCTGGCGGCGATGATTGGGCACCGGAATGAGAACAGTCACGGTCACATTATTTCCATCGAGGATCCGATCGAATTCATTCACTCAAGTTACGCAGTAACGAATAACCTTAGCTGCTCGAATGATGCCCGCAGAGCGGTCATGTAAATCTTCGCCCTGAGCTGAAAATGATTGACCTTCAGTTTCAGGGAGAGGGTTTCC
>MUIA01000387.1 GCA_002084115.1 Oceanospirillales bacterium LUC14_002_19_P2
GTTTGAGCGCACCTCTGTACAGCTCAAGGCTGTCATGGGTAGCGTAGAGGAAGGTGAAAAAGCCTTCGCCTGGATTCGTGAGTTTACCCAAAACACCCCGCTGCAATTGCAGGACGTCACTAACGCCTTTGTCCTGCTGCGTAACTTCGGCTTTGATCCCACCGACGGCACCATGCAAAGCTTGGTGGACATGAACGCCAAGCTGGGCGGTTCACAGGAAAAACTGCAGCGCATTACCCTGCAATTGGGACAGGCCTGGGGTAACCAGAAACTCCAGTATGAAGAGATCAAGACCCTGATCGAAAACGGTGTCCCGGTCTGGGATCTGCTATCGCAAGCCACCGGTCAAAACGTCACTGAACTCCGTGCCCTAAGCGCTCAGGGCAAGCTGGGGCGTGACGCTATCCGTGGGCTGATTGATGCAATGGGGCAAAGTTCCCAGGGTGCCGCCGCTGATGCCATGAGTTTGCTCTCCGGTTACGTCTCCAACCTCAAGGACCGTTGGGCCGAGTTCGCCAACCTGATCGCGGAATCCGGGTGGCTGGATTACATCAAGGACAACCTGCGTCAGCTCAACGAGTCGCTGGAGACGCTCGACAAGAACGGCAAACTCAAGCAAATCGCCCAATCCGTGTCGGATACGTTTATCGGTATTGCCGAGTCCATCAAAGCGTTTTTTGCGGATCTCACTCTGGATGCGTTTGTCGACAAAACCCGGGCAGGATTGCAAGGCATCGTGGATGCGACCGGCCCTGCCATTCAGGCATTCTCCCTTTTGGGTAACGCGGTCAAGCTGGTTTTTAACAGCATTACATCGGCCGTGTCCGGCCTGCAGGCATCACTGAACCTGGCAGGTGCCAAGATCAGTGGGCTGGTGTCGGATATCGCCGGTGCGCTGGGTAACGAGGAGTTGCAGAAAAAAGCTGGCGGCATGGCTGAGGTTCTGGAAAACCGGTTTGATGTGCTGGCCGAGTCCATCCGGAGCGATGCGGCCGATATGCAGGATGCTATCAGCGGCTTTGCTCATGCCGCCACCGTCGAGATGCCGAAAGTAGCGCAGTCTATGGAGACGGTCAAAAGCACAATGACCACTGCCAGCACAGCCATTCATAACGCCAATAAAGAAACGGCGCAGAGCAGCAGCCAACTCTTCGGGGATATTCAGGCAGCGATGCAAGCCATTGATGCCTCCGAGACCAGTGCCGAGCTGGCGGATATCGGCGTGGTGCTGGCCCACTCCTATACCGAGCAGAAGCTCTTGGCAGAGGATTATCAGGATGCCGCTGAGAAGCTCAGGGAAAAACTCCGTGAACTCAAGGAGGCGGCCAAAGCGACGTCGTCAGGCTTCCAGTCCATCAGCAACGATGGCGGTGAGGCCTTTGCCGGCATTACCCAGAGTGCCGGTAACGCACAGTCCGTCACCGGCATGATGGCCAATCATATCAACGGCATCACCCAAGAACTGCATGCCCTGAGTCCAGCGGCAGAGAAAGCCTTCCACGCCATGAATCAGGACAACAGTACGGAAGGGATTCGCAATACCGGAGGTGCCATAGAGCATCTTCGCCAGCAGCTGGATGACGCTCGCCAGAAAGCCGATGAACTCAGCCAGTCCATGGGCCACCTGGAAGCCACGGGGATCAGCGACTGGTTCAACAAAACGGCGATTGCCGCAGAGGTCACCAAGGCCCAATTTCTGGAACAGAAGATTGCCTTTACCGAACTCATGCAAGCCTGGCAGGACGGTGAACTTTCCGCCCAGGCATTTACCCGACAGGCGTCCGCCATGGGTAACAGTCTGAACCTGCTGGATGAGGCTGACTTATCCACACTCAACAATGCACTGGCTCAAGCCAAAACGCAGATGGATGCGTTAAACAACAGCACCCGTAATACGCTGGAAAGCCTGCAAAGTGAACTGGACCGGTTGCGCGGTGATACCAAGGCTGTGGAAAAACGGAACTTTGAAAAACAGAACCGGGAACTGAAAACCCAGCTGGAAGAAGCCCGTGAAAAAGGCGATGCCGAGTCCATCAATAATCTGGAAAAGTCCCTGCGTCTGAACCGACAGGTGTACAACGAAAAACGTCGTCAGATTAACGAGGAGCAACGCCAGCAGAGTGCCCGAGATCGCGAGCGGGAAACACTGAAAACACCCGTAAACGAATCACCGGCCAAACTGGCTCCACCCACAACACTACCGGCAACAAAAGCACCAGCCAATCAAACCGTAAAACCGGATCGCACCATTCGTCTTGAATACCCCGGCGGTCGGGTGGATATCGGCGTTCAGGAAAATGACGAGCTGAAACTTCTCAAGGCGCTGGAGCTTGCCGGCATGAGGGCCGTTTGATGCAGCTGGATAGTGTGACATTGCCCGATGATCTGCTGTGGATAAACGAATACCAATGGCAACCGGTGGAGCAGGAAACCGAACGCACCTTGACCGGTGCTTTGCTGGTGCAGGAGCAGGCAAAACGCTATGGCCGGGAGATTGAGCTATCCGGCGAACAGTCAGCCTGGGTTTCTCGATCAACAATCGAAGCGCTCAAAGCACTGGAAGCGGAAGCTGGAAAAGTTATGACACTCTCCCTGCCTGATAGCCGAACCTTTCAGGTGATCTTCGATCGTAATAACGGCACTGCCGTCGAGGCTCAGCAGATACTGCCCTACGCCTACCCCGATGATGATTACCTTTACTCGCTCACCATCAGGCTGCTGACTGTCGCACCCTGATTACAGACGGAGACCCATGGATGGCGATTCTTCCGGATGATGTAAAACTCTACGCCTCACAACGGCTCACTGATGAAACAGACGGCGGCGGTCGAGCTACTGGCAATGAAGTGATTGATGGAGATATCAATAACCTGTTCCGGGATATTTCCCGCATTGATCGCACCCTTGGTGATGTGTCACTTAGAAAAGTCTATCTCGGTGTCAGCACCGACAATACCGACCCTTACCTTGGCGCTCACCTGATCATTACCGAGCCGCCGCAGGACACCAAGGTCGATGTCCTGCTGTTCAATACCGACAGCCAGACCGATGAACGAGCTGAGGCCCGTAACCGGATTGAGTCCTATGTGGTGCCGGCGGTGGATGCTTCCTGGGAACTCTTGGGTGACCAGCTGGTTGGCCAGCGCAGTATCCAGGCCATACAACGAACCGAGGATCGCTTGCCGGAGATTGGTGAGGTCTACCGTTTATTGGATTCAAACAACGGAGGCGAACAGTACATCCGCATCACCGACGTCAGTGCCAGCACCGAAACCTTTACCATCAGCCGCAACGATAACTATGTGGATTTTGTCCGCCGTCGTTTGACGCTGGGAATAAGCTCACCACTGGAGCAGACCTTTCCCGGGGGGACTGCTACCCCCACCGGCACGGAACGCAGGGACAGCACCAAACTCACCCGTCTGCAAAGTACCCAGGTCGCGGATGCGGCCAAATACTATGGAGCCTCCCATCTAAAGGAAACAACCACTGCCAGCAGTACCAAAATCAAGGTCGACAGCATCTACGCCCACCTGGTGCCCAGCGCCACCAGTGAAACAGCGGTGATTGATGAGCCCGGTTACAACGGCAGTCGCCAGATTCTGCCAACGCGCAATGGCACATTGAATACGACGCTGGTGTTCGGACATATCCAAGGCAACCAGTCCCGCTCCTATATTGGGGCCGGCGTGGTGAGGGAAAGCCTGGTACTGTCCATCAACGGTGGTACGTATGAAGACAACGGGGCCGGTGAGTTTAACCATGTCTCTGGCTCCGATCCCTTTGAGCGCATCACCCTTGACTACGAAACAGGCCAAATCGACGCTTATCGAACAACCAGTTATTTCACCGGTAACGCCACTGCGACCTGGCAGCCGGGAACCGCAGCAACCGGCATCAGCGTCTCGGAGGTTGTTCAGATTGAGTTACAGAACCGGGGCTTTACCTACACCTTCGCCTTTCCGGAGGAGAAACCCCGTCCCGGCAGTTTCGTGCTGAGTTATATGGCGCTGGGGAAATGGTATGAACTGCGCGATCCTGGTAATGGACTGCTGACCGGTAATGGCAGCGGCACTATCAATTTCGCCACCGGCTCTGTCGCGGTAACACTGGAGGCCATGCCCGATGTTGATACGGCGCTGGTTGTCAGTTACTCCCTGCCATTTGCTGACGAGCTGACTATCCACACGGGTTCTGCCGTAGCGCAGCAACCGGAGATTCGTCACACCACGGCACACTCGGGAATCAAGCCGGGCAGCGTCACCATAACTTATATCAGCGGT
>MUIA01000151.1 GCA_002084115.1 Oceanospirillales bacterium LUC14_002_19_P2
CCGGTTGCGGTTGTTTTGCCAAAAGAGGACAGAAGGTAGTCAGAGTACAGCTCAATCAGATCGTGTTTCATACCGGCAATAATGCCGTATTTTCAGTCTTGTGCGTAACTTGAGTTATTAAACGCAACGATGGGTCACATCAAACATTCAGTTCCTGACCTTCAGATTGGCTACTCGCCTGTTTTTCAGACATCAGAACTTACAGACAAAAAAATCCCTGACGGCATGATGCCACCAAGGATTAAAAAAACGAACATGACAAGAGGTAAGTGTTACGGAGCAGCTTATCTGGGTGCGTATTATTCAGATCTGAGCGACTGAAACCTATTCGTAGATTTACGCGACACTCTTCGGATACTGACAAAACACTAACGTTCAACCGTGGCCTGCTCCTGCAAAGCTGCGATACGACCTTCCTGCAACGGCGCAAGCCGCAGATCGGCATACCAGGCTTGCGCCATACTATTGGAATTATCGGAATCCGTCATAATGGCAACCAGATCAACACTGTCGATATGCTCACCAAACACCCGCCCCCAGTCTGCCACAACATTTCGCTGCACCTGTTGCCATTGACCAGGCTTATACTCACGACCATTAACGGCGATGACATGAATATGATCACTGAAAGGGCTTTTCCATTCATCTCCGGTTCGGTGCTGATCAGACCAGACATATACCAGACACTTCGCCCCCCACATCCCCAGCATGGACATACGGCCTACATAAATCCTGGCCGCAAAGTCCTCCCCTTTACCAGAACCTGCCTCATCGGCTGCATCGGGAAAACGGTCAATTTTCCATGCCCATTTCAGAACCGGTGTTTCATCCAGATGAACGGTGCGCCGATGGTAATAGCCGGATGCACTGCCATGGCTGGTTGCTTTCAAAACACGCCCATACAGCTCATCCAATGCCGGTGAATAGTCAGTCTCCCCCTTAAAGCAGTGAACTTCCCAGTCTTTCAGATGTGTGATATCCAGCGACGATTTGTCAGCTTGCGCGACACCCACGACAAGACAACATAACAGCAACCCTTCCCTGATTTTTCGGGCCATAGCCTGTACCGAATGTTTACAGCGACGCCTTTCATCTCACCATAGTCAGTTCAATCGTTGCAAGTTGATCAACAAGAAATAGGGCTGTATTGCGTCTACCTTTCAAACCAGTTCTCATTAAGGCGCAACGGCTACTCACAATGACTCATCAACATTTTACGCAAGCGGTGCATGGCCATCGTGCCATTGTGATTGGCGGAAGTATCGCGGGACTCTGTGCAGCCCGAGCCGTCAGTGATTTTTTTGAAGAAGTGATCATCATTGAACGTGACCCACTAAACAATGGTGGCATTACCCGTAAATCAGTGCCTCAAGCACAGCACACCCATTATCTTTTGAGCGGTGGCGCTAATGCGCTGGCTTCACTCTATGGTAAGGCGCTACCGGATCTCTCAACACTGGGGGGCATCCCCATTTCCAGTGGCAACCAGACTTTATTTTACAATGGCCAACAAACATCATACCTGCCCAATTGCGTAATACCAGAACCAAGGGAGTTTGACTTCAATGGCTACAGCCAGTCACGCAGCCTGGTGGAAACAGCCCTTCGCAATGCGACAGAAAATCAATCCAATATTTCTCTATTACGTGGTATCACTGTTACTGGGTTACTTTGGCAACACGGATACGTCAAAGGCATTTGCTACAAAGGACACTCACAAGAAGAGTCACTGGCGGCTGACCTTATCATCGACTGCAGTGGTCGAGGTAGTCATATTTTGTCCTGGCTATCCCAGGCCGGCTTTCACAAACCGCCTGAAACCATGATTGATGTGGATCTGGTCTACTGCTCTGCACGCTATGAAGCTAATCAAGACACCTCCCCCATCAACATCCATGTCGCCCGAGATGCCACCTTAACCAACAGCCGTGTTGGAATGGTCAGCCTCATTGAGGAAAAACAGTGGTTTGTTACCCTGATTGGCCAGTTCGGAAATTACCCACCCAAAAACGAGGACGGCTTTCTGGCGTTTGCCCGCACACTCCCCTCAATGAAAGTCTATGAACTGATTAGCAGAAGCCAACGCACCAGCGATATCCATCGTTTCCACTTCCCTCGAAGCACACGCAGACATTACGAGGCTCTATCGCAGTTTCCGGAAAGGCTGATAATGCTGGGCGACACGCTCAATGTTATCAATCCCATTTATGGCCAGGGTATGACCACCGCCATTCTGCAGGCCCAAAAACTGAAAGAAACACTCACCCGACGACAGCAGTCCGGACAAGGGCTGACGGGTCTTGCACCGGATCTCTTCCGTACCTATGCCAAATTGATGGATGCCCCGTGGCAACTGGCCGCAGTACAGGACATGCTGAATACCAAAACCCGTATGGAGCGGTCAGAAACACTCCTGACATTTGCCCAGCACATGATGGCGATCAACGCCCTTGCCGTGGAGCGGGCCGACATTCATAAAACCCTGCTGGAAGTTTTCCATATGCGTAAACCACTCTCAGCACTCTATACAGATACCATCATGGAGCACATCAAAACCATACCCCACCCTCACCCGGCGCCCGCCTAACTTTCTTTTCAGTGCAATAGCACATACAGTATGGCGCTTACAGGTCATTACCCGTTATCGTCTGACTTCAGAAAATCCCATGCAAGACCACACTCCCACTCGTCACACAACACTGCTGCTTAATAAGCCGTATATGGTATTGACTCAGTTTACGGATACGGAAGGACGCGAAACACTGGCAGACTACGTACCAATCAAAGGCGTCTATGCCGCCGGCCGACTTGATCGGGACAGTGAGGGGTTGCTGCTACTCACCACTGATGGCCAGCTTCAAAGCCATATTGCCAATCCCCGCTTCAAACAACCCAAAACCTACTGGGTACAGGTCGAAGGCATTCCTTCAAACGACACACTGACACAACTGCGCAATGGGATCATGCTGAAAGACGGCATGACGCAACCTGCCGAAGTTCGGCAAATACCTGAGCCGGATCTCTGGCCTCGCAACCCACCGGTGCGTTACCGTAAATCGATTCCGGACTGCTGGCTTGAGATCACGATCAGGGAAGGCCGCAATCGCCAGGTAAGGCGTATGACCGCAGCCATCGGCCACCCCACCCTACGCCTGATCCGTTACCGTATTGGTCCCTGGACACTCGACAATCTGGCTCCCGGGGAATACCGTGAGATAACACCTTCAGTATTCACCAGAGCCCCCCTGGTACATCATTCAAAGTCTGGCGACCACCGGAAAAAACGCGAAAATCATCGCACTTCAAATAAGCCGTATTTTCCAGTTGGAACAAGAAAAATTCGTAAGCCCAAACAAAAGTTGGAGCGGCGTAAATCATGAGGACACGGCTTATTTGTAACTGTCTGCGGGTTGCGTTTCTCACGGCACTGGTTGCCACGACGGTACTCTCTCTCATGCCCAACGCGTATGACCCGACCCCACACCTGTGGGACAAGATCAAACATTTCGCGGCATTCTTCCTACTTGCAGCGCTCTTTGATCAGGGTTGGCCTAAGCAACCAACACCAATGAGCAAATTCTTGCTATTGGCACTTTACGGGTTGTTGGTAGAGTGCCTTCAGGCGTTCACACCGGATCGTCATTTTTCTCTGCTTGATTTAGCGGCTGATGCTGCAGGTATCGCTACCTATGCTGGTGCAGCAGTCATCATACATTCTTTTGCAGGGGGTAATGCGAAAACACAGTCTCATTAAAGGGCACAGTCAAATCGCCTGTGCCCAGCAGCGCCTCAGTAGCTGATATGAAAACGGCGAAAGAGAAATGCCACCACCCAGAGAGAGCCGATCAGAAGGAACTGCAAATCCTTGAAAAATGAAGGTTTCTTGCCTTCGATGTGATGCCCAATGAACTGGAAGATCCAGGCAATGACAAACAGAGTCAGACTTACCGGTACCAGGACAGGTTCAATATTCACAATAACCAGTAACATCAACGCTACACTTACCGCCATGGCTGCCGCCAACCGGACAGAAATGCGAAGATAGAACAGCAAGGCAGCTGCCATGAAGACCACTGCGACAGACCAATGAAACGCCCAGAGCAGCCCAATCACACAAAACGTAATCAATGGCACACAGATCCAGTGAATCAGTTTTAGGACTTTCGCATTGACAGCATGTTTAGGAATCTGATAATCGGCTGAAGTGACTGTTTTTCAGGGATGGAAGTGAGAAGTACGACTCGACCTACAACGGCTCAATGCACCCTTCCCCAATAC
>MUIA01000296.1 GCA_002084115.1 Oceanospirillales bacterium LUC14_002_19_P2
AAAAATCGAATTGTGGAGTTCGGCAGAGGTCAATTTTTTGCTTTGTTGTCATTGGTCGTTACGGGCTATCTGCAGCTGTGTGTATATTACCCGTTGATACTGGTTTCGCGACAGCCTCTTCAGTGACCTTGTGCTCTTCATCAGCCACGGGATTGCGTGTCCAGGCCTCAACCTGCACCTGAATGGAGCTTCGACCCGTTGAAGACACAATGGTGTAGAAACTCACCACGTCCCCAACTTCAATGGGGCGCATGAAAACCAGTTTGTCGATGGCTACCGTTGCGACCCGGCCGTGTGCAACTTGCCGGGCGCTCATCTCAGCCGCGAGATCCATCTGTGAGACAACCCAGCCGCCGAAAATATCATTATCTGGGTTGGTGTCCCTTGGCATGGCCTGTACCCGCAGGGTCAGTTCTCCCTCGGGGTGGGGCAGGTGATCAGTTTTTAGCGTTTCCATACCTTTCTCCCTATTGGTAAACCTGTGATGGCAGCCAGGTGATGATGCCCGGCCAGATAGCCATCAACGCCAGCAACAGCAGCTGGATCACGATAAATGGCGCCACCCCTTTATAGATATCGGTGGTGGCGACACTGCCTGGCGCAACACCCCGCAGGTAGAACAGGGCAAACCCGAAGGGTGGCGTCAGGAACGAGGTCTGCAGGTTCACCGCAATCATGATGCCGAGCCAGATGGGATCCAGCCCCATGGCCAGCAATACCGGGCCGACGATAGGAACGACGACAAAGGTGATCTCAATGAAATCGAGAATGAAACCGAGTAAGAAGATCACCAGCATCACGATTAACGTTGCCGTAAAGACACCGCCCGGCATGCTCTCAAAAATGTTCTGGATTGCTTCATCACCGCCGAAGCCGCGAAATACCAGGGAGAACACCGATGCACCAATCAGGATCAGGAAGACCATGCAGGTGACTTCGGTGGTGGAACGAACCACTTCGCCAGTACGCGCCAGTGAGAGCTGACCTTTGGCCAGAGCCAGCAGGGTAGCACCCAATGCACCAACAGCGGATGCTTCGGTGGGGGTTGCGATACCGGCCATGATGGAACCCAGTACGGCAAAGATCAGCAACAGTGGTGGCGCGAGGCTAAGCAGCAGTGATTTGTTGGAATCGTCATCATGGTTCGGTTGGGTAACGGCCGGAGAGCTTTCCGGCTTCAGCCAGGCCATCAAGACCAGCCAGGTGATGTAGAGTCCGACCAGAATTAACCCGGGGATCATGGCGCCGACAAACAGGTCACCAACGGAAACGGTCTTGGGCGAGAAGATGCCCATGTCCAACTGGGCCTGTTGATAAGCTGTGGACATGACATCGCCGAGCAGCACCAGCGCGATGGAAGGCGGAATGATCTGCCCCAGTGTACCGGTGGCGCAGATTGTGCCTGTGGCCAGTTTCGGATCGTAACCCCGCTTCAGCATGGTGGGCAGGGAAATCAGTCCCATTGTCACGACGGTAGCGCCGCAGATCCCGGTGCTGGCTGCCAGCAGCATGCCGACCAGTGTGACTGAGATGCCCAACCCGCCGCGGACCCGGCCGAACAAACGGGCCATGCCTTCCAGCAAATCTTCGGCAACACGGGATTTTTCCAGCATCACGCCCATCAGAACGAACAAAGGTACTGCCATCAGGGTCTGATTTGTCATGATGCCGAACAGGCGGTTGGGCAAGGCGTGCAGAAACGCAACATCAAAGGCACCCGTTGCTGTTCCTAAAACAGCGAATGTCAGTGCCGTTCCTCCCAGGGAAAAGGCGACAGGGTAACCGGCCAGCAATACCAGACAAACCACCAGGAACATCAGCAGGGGAATCCATTCGCTCATGCGGCCTCCCGGGGTAGCGTTTCAGCGTCTGCGGGCGGGGCGTCATGACCGGTGAAAATCAGCAGGTTGCGCAGTGCTTCGGCAATGCCCTGGAGAATCAGCGTGGCCGTCAGAACCAGGATCAGGCTTTTCATCAGGTAGAGAGCCGGCATCCCACCAGCTTCCTGGGAACTTTCCCGTATCGCCCAGGACTGGCTGACATATTCCCAGCTCATTACGCCGATCAATACACAGACCGGAAGCAAGAGAAATAGGCTGCCCAACGCATTGACCAGTGCTTGTCTGCGTGGTGAGAAACGTCGGTAAAAGATATCAACCCGGACATGGCCGTTATGTTTGAGCGTCCAGGCGCAGGCGGACAGGAAAATAATCGTGTGAATCCAAGTGGCGGATTCCTGCAGGGCAATAGAACCCTGGTTAAACAGGTAACGCAGCAGGACAACCGTACAGACAACCAGCATCAGCAGCAGGTTAAGCCAGGCAACGGTGCGGCCAGTTTTCTCGGTAAAGTGGTCAATCCCCTTTACCAGACTGCGGGTCAGGCGCACGCAGGTGTTCATGTAGCCCCCTGTTCTTATTGTTATTGGAGGATTATACCGAAACCCTCACCCCAGAGGCACCCGATTGCGTGTCATGATTCTGTAATAACCCGTACATATAATCGTCATATATTCACCGGATACTGGTACGCGAAGACTACGAGTACCCCTAGCGGTTAATAAGAACACGAGACACAGGAGAAAAGAATAATGAAACTGAAACGTCTTGCGACAGCCCTGGCGTTGACCGCCGGCGTTGCTCTGACCGCCCAGGCTGCACCGAAGGTCGATAGCGACCTGCCAACCTACAGCAAGTCCAGCGGTGTATCCGGTAACCTGTCCAGCGTCGGTTCTGACACCCTGGCGAACCTGATGACCCTGTGGGCGGAAGGTTTCAAGCGTGAATACCCCAACGTCAATATCCAGATTCAGGCTGCCGGTTCTTCCACTGCGCCGCCGGCACTGACTGAAGGCACCTCTAACCTTGGCCCCATGAGCCGTAAGATGAAGGATAAGGAGCTGGAAGCCTTTGAGAAAAAGCACGGTTACAAGCCGGTTGCTATTCCGGTCGCCATCGACGCCCTGGCGGTTTTCGTTAACAAGGATAACCCGATCCAGGGACTGACCATGTCTCAGGTGGACGCTATCTTCTCTTCAACCCGCAAATGTGGCAACGATGGCGCCATTAAGGATTGGGGTGACACCGGCCTCAGCGGTTCCTGGGGAAGTCGTGATATCCAGCTGTATGGCCGTAATTCCGTTTCCGGCACCTATGGCTATTTCAAGAAAAAGGCTCTCTGTAAGGGTGACTTCAAGAACAACGTGAATGAGCAGCCTGGGTCTGCCTCTGTTGTTCAGTCCATCAGCGCGTCTGTGAACGGCATCGGTTACTCCGGCATTGGCTACAAGACCTCCAGCGTCCGTACCGTACCGCTGGCGAAGAAGCCGGGTCAGCCTTTTGTTGATGCGACAGCTGACAATGCTGTTACCGGTGCATATCCGCTGTCACGTTTCCTCTATGTTTATATCAACAAGCAACCTAACAAGCCGCTGACTCCGCTGGAGCGTGAGTTTGTGAAGATGGTGCTGTCTCAGCAGGGACAGGAAGTGGTTGTGAAGGATGGCTATATCCCGCTGCCTAACAAGGTGGTCCAGAGGACGCTCAAGCAGCTGGATATTCTCTGATTTGACGCTGCAGTATTAATAAAAAAGGCGAGCATTGCTCGCCTTTTTTTGTTGTGTTGGGTTTTTAATCTGTTCGAATCAATAACTCTAATTCTTGATTATTCAATAGAGGGCTATGAACAGGGTTATAACTTTGTAAAACTCTTTGAGGCAGTCCGTCAGCTTGTGCTGGCCTTACAGGTTGATTAAGCAGGTTTCTTGTTGCTGGATGTGTGCGCTGAATATTCGATACTCCTGCTGTCTCTAGTGCCCTACTGCCTCGTGGTTGGGTTATTACAACCCCAAAAGTATTAAGAGGGAGGTTGCGCATAGCCTGATTCCTTTCTGTTTGGGACGATTTCCATGGTTTTAGTTGAGACAATTACATGATTGAAAAGTTTCACGCGCTATTAAACCGATAATCTGGCTAATCGTAAGATGTATTCAATATTGTAATATTTCTGTCACACAGTCTGGTTACCTTACGCTCATAACAAAAACCGGACCTGGTCATGAACGAACAAGGCATAGCAGCAGCGCCTGAGCTTCACTTCGATACCCCGGCTCTGAAGCGTTACGGGAATCGTCGGCGGCTCAAGGACAAGGCGGCACGATGGGGGATCGCCACTGGCGGCATCGGCATTATTGTCGCGATCATGTTGATCTTTGTTTACCTGCTGTATGAGGTGGCACCGCTGTTTCGTTCAGCGGACATGCAACGTGAGGTCAGTTATACGTTGCCGGTGCCCGTATCCGGTACATCGTCAGATGTCCTTTTCCTGACCATGGAAGAACAGGCTGAACAGGGCCTTCGGGTCATGGCCGATGGGCAGGCCGTATTCTTTGACACCCGTTCCGGCAACCAGACTCGGGCATTTACTCTTCCATTGCCTGAAGGTTCTGCCATTACCGCCATCAGCGCGGCAGATCCTGCCAGCCCGTTGATGGTGGCCGGGTTATCCAATGGTGAAGCGATTGTTTTCAAGCATGATTACCGCATTACCTGGCCGGATGATCAGCGGATTATTACGCCAGCGATTGTTTATCCCTATGGTGAAGCGCCAATCTCCCTTTCCGAAAATGGCAAGCCGCTGACAGAGGTAGCCATCCAGGACGGCGAGGAACAGTTGCTGATTGCCGGTAGCGCCGGTCAGCGGATTTTTATGACAGCCTTCACCAAGGAAGAGGATTTCCTGACCGAAGAGATCACACTGGAAGAACAGCGTGTGGATTTACCGGCGGTCGCCAGTGAGGTCAAAAAGCTGTTGATTGATCCTGACCAGCACTGGCTGTATGCATTGAACGGCAACGACAGCCTGTCACTACTCGCTATCAGCAATATGAACCAGCCGGAATTAGTGGATACCATCGACCTGACCGAGGGCTCTGCCACCGTGACGGCGGCTGAATTCCTGTTAGGCGGTATCTCGCTGCTGATTGGAGACAGTCAGGGTCATATCAGCCAATGGTTTCTGGTGCGGGATGCGGAAGGAAAGCAGCAGCTGACCCAGATTCGGGATTTTCAGCTGGGTGACCAGCCCATTACGGGGATTTCGCCAGAGCATCGTCGCAAGGGTTTCCTGGCAGTGGATGCCACCGGTTCGGCAGGGCTGTTTAACACCACGGCCAGACGCACGTTGTTGACAGTACCCGTCACAGACAGTGCCATCAATACACTGGGCATGTCGCCGAGGGGGAATGCCCTGCTGGTCGAATCACCGGAAGGGCTGGCGTTCTGGCGCATTGAGAATGAACATCCGGAAGTTTCCTGGTCAGCCTTGTGGGACAAGGTCTGGTATGAGTCGTACGAACAGCCGGAATATATCTGGCAGTCCTCAGCTTCCAATAACGATTTTGAACCCAAGCTAAGCCTGATGCCGCTGGCATTCGGGACGCTGAAGGCGGCGTTCTATGCGATGTTGCTGGCGGCGCCACTGGCGATCTGCGGAGCCATCTATACGGCTTACTTCATGGCACCGGGTCTGCGGCGTAAGGTGAAGCCTGTCATCGAGCTGATGGAAGCGCTGCCCACCGTCATCCTGGGTTTCCTTGCCGGTCTCTGGCTGGCACCGTTTGTCGAGAATAACCTGACCGGCATTTTTGCCCTGTTGCTGATCGTACCGTTTGCAGTGCTGGGTTTTGCTTTCTTCTGGGACCGGCTGCCCGTTGAACTGCGCAGTCGGGTGCCTGATGGCTGGCAGCCCCTGATTCTGGTGCCCGTTATTTTGGTCGCCGGTTGGGCCGCACTCGGCGCCAGCGGCACGCTTGAGCACCTGTTCTTTGGTGGGGACATGCGTGCCTGGATCACTAAAGACCTAGGGATTGCCTACGATCAGCGCAACGCCATGGTTGTCGGACTGGCGATGGGCTTTGCTGTCATCCCCACCATTTTTTCCATTGCCGAAGACGCCATTTTCAGTGTGCCCAAACACCTGACTTATGGCTCGTTGGCGCTGGGTGCGACGCCGTGGCAGACCCTGACCCGTGTCGTATTGCTGACTGCCAGCCCCGGTATCTTCTCGGCAGTGATGATCGGCATGGGACGTGCGGTGGGTGAAACCATGATTGTCCTGATGGCGACCGGTAATACGCCCATCATGGATGCCAATATCTTCGAGGGCATGCGGACACTGGCCGCCAATATTGCGGTGGAAATGCCGGAGTCGGAAGTCGGCAGTAGCCATTACCGGATTCTGTTCCTGGCGGCATTAACCCTGTTCCTGTTCACCTTTGTCGTGAACACGCTGGCGGAGTTGGTGCGACACCGTCTCAGAACCAAATACAGCTCCCTGTGATAACCGCAGTACAAGAATAGGCAGGCAGAGAGAATGCGAATAACAGTCGGCAAATGGTTTCAGGTGGGCTCGCCCTGGGTCTGGCTTAACGCCGGGGCGGTGGCGATCAGTCTGGTGATGGTGGTCGGGCTTCTGGCCCTGATTGCAGTGAGAGGCCTCGGGCATTTCTGGCCGTCGGTCATCGTTGCAGCAGACTATCGGGTGCCGGGCCAGGAAAGCCGTCAGGTGCTGGGGCAGCTGGCGGATTCAGAAACCGTTTCCGGTGAGCGCTTGCGTGGTGCGGGGCTACCGCTGGACCCTTCACTGGACGTGGTTGAACGTAGCCTGATCAAGGTAGGTAACCGGGATGTCACCGGCAGCGACTTTGCCTGGGTGGTCGAGCCCTGGTTACAGGATACGCATTACCCGGAAAATGTGATGGCCGTTGAGCGTCGGGAATGGGGTAATTTCTATGGTTATCTCAAGGCGGTGCGGGAAGGGGACAAAACTGTAGCGACTGGGGATCAGGCCTGGGAGGCATTCCAGCAACGGATTGCACGGGCTTTGGCCATCCACGACCAGATTTACCAGATTGAGAAGCACGACATCGGTAGTATTAATGCCCGCCTTGAACGTCTGCGTCTGAAAGAGCGGGGTCTGGAGCTGAAGGGCAATGCGACACCTGCCGTGCTGGCCGGTATCCGGGCTGAGCGTGCAGCCCTGGACGCCGAGTACAAGGTGATGGAGCAGCAGCTTGGCGAATTATATGTGGCGTTTAACCGTGACAGCGCGGTTGCTGAAACGGCCGATGGGCAGGAAGTCATCCTGTCGATGGGCAAGGTGGTTCGGGCGTATCAACCCAATGCCATGGGGCTGGTGGATAAACTGGCGTTCTATGGCGACAAACTCTGGGAGTTTGTCAGTGATGATCCGCGGGAAGCCAATACCGAGGGTGGGATTTTTCCGGCTATTTTCGGCACGGTGATGATGGTGATTTTGATGTCCATCATTGTGACGCCGTTCGGTGTGATAGCCGCTGTCTACTTGCGGGAATATGCCGGCCAGGGTTTCATGACCCGCTCCATCCGTATTGCGGTTAACAACCTGGCCGGTGTGCCTTCCATTGTGTACGGCGTCTTTGGCCTTGGCTTCTTTGTGTATTTCCTGGGAGGACAGATGGATCAGCTGTTCTTCCCGGAAGCGCTGCCGGCGCCAACCTTTGGTACGCCAGGCCTGATGTGGGCGGCAATCACCCTGGCACTGCTGACGCTGCCAGTGGTGATCGTGGCCACGGAAGAAGGTTTGTCACGCATTCCACGTTCTGTGCGTGAGGGCAGTCTGGCTCTGGGGGCGACCAAGGCAGAAACCCTCTGGCGGGTCGTTCTGCCAATGGCCAGTCCGGCGATGATGACAGGTCTGATTCTAGCGGTTGCCCGTGCTGCTGGTGAAGTAGCACCACTGATGCTGGTGGGAGTAGTCAAGCTGGCACCAAGTCTGCCGCTGGACGGTAACTATCCGTTCCTGCACCTCGATCAGAAGTTTATGCACCTGGGTTTTCACATATATGATGTCGGATTCCAAAGTCCGAACGTTGAAGCGGCGCGTCCGCTGGTGTACGCCACGGCGCTGTTGCTGGTGATCGTGATTGCCGTACTGAATCTGTCTGCTGTGGCGATCCGTAACAGCCTGCGCGAAAAATATAAAACGCTGGAAGTGTAACCGGCGATAACCTGTTTCGAATGGAATGGTGACAAGATGAGCGAGACACTGGCAGTAGCCCCTGAAACGCGCACAGCCCCTGAAGCGAAGCCGGTGACGCCGGGTGTTGAAGAATCACAGGCGCGTACCCACAGTATTGATATGGAAAGCCTGGGGCGTGGTATTCGCAAGTTAAGACTTGAAGATGAAGAGACCTGCCTCGATATCTGGAACCTGAATCTGTTTTACGGCGACAAGCAGGCGCTTCACGACATCAGCCTGACGATCCCGAAAAAACGGGTGACGGCGTTTATCGGTCCGTCCGGCTGCGGTAAGTCAACGCTGCTGCGCAGCCTGAACCGAATGAATGACCTGGTGGATGGTTGCCGTGTAAACGGCAAGATCATGCTGGAAGGTCAGGATATTTATGACAAGCGGATTGAAGTGTCTGACCTGCGTCGCCGGGTTGGCATGGTGTTCCAGAAACCGAATCCGTTTCCCAAGAGTATTTATGAAAATGTCGCTTACGGTCTCCGCATTCAGGGGATCAATAAAAAGCGTACATTGGATGAAGTTGTGGAGTGGTCTCTGAAAGGCGCAGCCCTCTGGGATGAAGTGAAAGACCGGCTGCATGAAAGCGCCCTCGGCATGTCCGGCGGTCAGCAGCAGCGTCTGGTCATTGCCCGAACCATTGCCGTGGAACCGGAAGTGCTGTTGCTGGATGAACCGGCATCAGCACTGGACCCGATTTCCACACTGAAGATTGAAGAACTGATTAACGAGCTCAAGAGCCGCTACACCATCGTCATTGTGACCCATAGTATGCAACAGGCCGCGCGGGTATCCGACTATACCTCGTTCCTTTACATGGGGCAGCAGATCGAGTTTGGCGACACGGATACCGTATTCACCAATCCGACGCAAAAAAAGACCGAAGATTACATCACGGGTCGTTATGGTTGATGTGTGTCGTGTATGAATTGAGCAGGCTGAGGAAAACAGGAAATGCCGATTGAAACCAAATCCGATGAGATTACTCATCACATCTCCCAGCAGTTCAATAATGATCTGGATGAACTGCGTAACCAGTTGCTGGCCATGGGCGGCGCGGTTGAGAAACAGGTGTCCGACGCGATCCGTGCGTTGATTGATGCGGACAGTGAGCTGGGGCTCTCTGTTCGGGAAAAGGATACTGACATTAACTATATGGAAGTGTCCATCGACGAAAATGTCTCACGGGTACTGGCCCGTCGTCAGCCGGCGGCCAGCGACCTGCGTCTGGTGATCGCCTGTACCAAGGCGGCCACAGATCTGGAGCGCATCGGCGATGAAGCTTCCAAGATTGCCCGCTTTGGCATCAGCTTGAGTGAGCAGGGGGAGGCCCCCCGTGGTTATGTGGAAGCACGTCATATCGGTTCTCATGTCCGTAAAATGGTGCGGGATGCCTTGAACGCCTTTGCCCGCTTTGATGCGGATATGGCGCTGGCTGTTGTACAGGAAGACAAGTCAGTGGATCGGGAATACAAATCCGCCATGCGCGAGCTGGTGACTTACATGATGGAAGATCCCCGTTCCATTACCCGGGTGCTGAATATCATGTGGGTACTGCGTTCGCTTGAGCGGATTGGCGACCATGCCCGTAATATTGCGGAATATGTGATTTACCTGGTGAAAGGTACGGATGTCCGACACATTGGCATCAAGCGGATGAAAGCCGAAGTGTTTGAAGATATATAAACTGAACGGTTTGTAGTTCTTAGCAGGCAGCCTGCTTGTCAGGCTGCCTGCTTCATCAGATCGTCTATGAGATTAAGATTTATTCAATCGAAAATCCTATGACTGAATACTCCCTGCCAAAGTTGTAAACAATCCTGAATCAAAAAGATGTTTCCGACAGCGGCGCATAAACGTTTTCACTGATTTATATTAAAATCTTTGGTCATGCTTCAAACCGGTTGATACCACATTCTGGAGATGAACTCTCCAATGACCTTGTCGTGTAGCTCCTCTGAGCGGGAGAAGCAGATAGTCTTTCGATTCAACCGCTTAATCCGGATGCGCAGCGTCAGATTGTTTCTTTCAATACTCTGGGTAAACGCCTTGCTGACAACATGGCAGTCTTCCGACAGCTCCGTGCTGTATGGATGCCAGTCATCCGTACAGTAAAACCTGAATTTATAGGGTTTGATCAGCGCTATCAGCCTATTCAGCGTTGCTTTTGTCCTGCGGCCGAACACA
>MUIA01000013.1 GCA_002084115.1 Oceanospirillales bacterium LUC14_002_19_P2
CGTCATCATCTCCTGCTTTAGTTACCGCAACGAATGGCAGCGCTTCGTTAAGGATATTTATCTGGCTGACAGTTAATAACGAAATCGCATCAATGAAATTTTGAAAGAGCCTGGAATTCATAAGAGTCATCCCCTGATAGCCGGATGGTTCATGGAGTATAGGTCAACCAACCATCAGGGGTAACTTAGCCGTCTTTAATGTTTATTGGCAATAATTGTGTGATAAGTCAAATCAGACGTTTCATAGGTTGGATTTTGCATTCCATTATTGGTATGACACTCATTATTCACAGGTTCAGTATGGGTGGGGTTATGGCACCATTATTTATATCAGACTGAACAACCACGGATTCAAACTGCTTTTATTGGAATGTTAGGCGAGTCTTCGCTTGGTCTTTAACGTTTTCGGTTTGTGGAGTTCGGTTGTAGAACAGTGGCGGGAATATATAGTGTTTTGATTACGTAGCCCAGTTTTAAGATGAATTGGCTGGATTCTACAGCATAGAGTGGGTAGAAGATGCCGGGGTAATGCGGGCGCTGGGGCGCTTCAGGTGTCAGAGGATGTGTAGATCTTTGGTTCTCATCATATTGTATTGGCGTTAATGGTAGTCTTTCCATATTTAAGTTTGTTTGCCATTGAATTAGTCGATGGTCTGCTTTCAAAAGGTTGATAGTAATCAGTGGTGGCGCAAAATTGATAATCAGTTAGCATGTTTTGCTCGTAATATAAAGTAGCAGTAGGTTTGGCTTGAGTTTTATTTTCAGTTTTTGAAAAAGTTCTTTTGGCTTTTTCTGGCATGTTTTTGCTGCGGTCCTTGTTGGTAAAGGTGTTGAGTATAGTGGTGTGCTTTGGTGGGGGAGTCGGATGATTCCCCCACCGGGGAAGTGATTACCGCAAACTTTCACTGACAAACGGCTGGATGCGCGTCAGGATTTCGCGGAAGCACTTGGGGTTTCCACAGACGACCTGGCCTTTTTCCAGGTGCTTGTCTCCACCGCGGAAGTCGCCTACGAAGCCACCGGCTTCAGTGATCAGAAGGCAGCCAGCTGCCATGTCCCACTCGTGCAGGCCGAATTCCCAGAAACCGTCGAAACGACCGGCTGCCACGTAGGCCAGGTCCAAGGAAGCAGCGCCCGCGCGACGAATACCGGCAGTGTCACCTACCAGGCTGCGGAACATGCCCAGGTAGCTGTCCAGATTGGCCATCTGGTTTTCACGGAATGGGAAGCCGGTACCGATCAGAGCGCCTTTCAGTCCGGTACGGTCAGTGACGCGGATACGTTTACCGTTCAGGGTGGCGCCACGGCCACGGCTAGCAGTGAATTCTTCCTGACGGATCGGGTCAAGAATGACGGCGTGTTCGATTCTGCCTTTGTACTGGCAGGCGATAGAGACCGCAAATTGCGGCATGCCGTGGATAAAGTTGGTGGTGCCATCGAGAGGGTCGATGATCCAGAGGTAGCTTTCACCTTCGCCGGTACCCGGCTGGTGGCCGCTTTCTTCACCCATGAAGCCGTGGTCGGGGTAGGACTTATTGAGTATCGAGATAATGGCGCGTTCTGCCGCTTTGTCGACGTCGGTCACGTAGTCGTTGGCGCTCTTGGCCTGTACCTTGATGACGTCCAGCTGCTGATATGCCTGGGCGATAATGTCGCCAGCCTTGCGTGCAGCACGCAGGGCGATGTTAACCATCGGTTGCATGAGGGTCGCTGTGCCTGTGCAGTATTAAAGAACCGAATGCCTTCACGTTATGATGAGTATGCGAAAACGGACGCCGCCGTTTTCGGGCGTGAAGGTCAGCAAAACAGGGCATTCTACTCCTGAGTTGTGCGCGGGTCACTACCCCACTGTGTCAGGATAGTTGTCCCGCTTACTGATTAACCAATAAAGATCAAGCAGTGGGCGATGGACGTTTAATATGCCTCGTTATTCAGGGGAGCGGAGAACAGCTGTTTTACAAAAA
>MUIA01000290.1 GCA_002084115.1 Oceanospirillales bacterium LUC14_002_19_P2
ATGACTCATTACCTCGCTTGGCGGCGCGCTCTAACAGAGCGTCATAGGCTGACGACTGCACGCATGTTCGAGAAAATCATTGGACATTGGTGCTACCAACCACAAGGGGTAACTTAGCCCTGAAAGTCTATTATGTGGATTTTCCCGTGGTGGATCCTGCCTCCGGCATCTCAACCACGGTTATCCGGGGAGCCTGGTGTGCCGGACAGCAGGATAAATACTGGGATTATCATAAGCTCGCGTATGCGGAACAGGGCTCATTGTCCAAAAATGCGCCTGGCACCCTTGCGGCAAAACTGGGTTTGAACACTCGGGCGTTTGAGGCGTGTATGGCGTCGGCAGCATCACTGGCTTATGTGGAAAAGGCGACGGCTTTTGGTCGCCATTATGGTGTGTCCAGCACGCCGACGTTTTTTCTGAATGGAAAAAGACTGTCAGGTGCTGAAATTGAGCAGCAGATTCGGGGGCAGCTGAACCAGTCGAAATCCTCCTGAACCGATTAATCCGGCTGGCTATAGATTGACTGCCCTGCCACTGGAATACCTGCCGGTGCCCAGGTGTTCCGCCCCCGGGGGCAGACGGAAAGGCTGTCAAAGAGGCACCGGTTATCTTCCATGATCCGGATGTGGCTGAACCGGTCACTGTTACAGTAATCCGGAAAGGTGGCGCACAGCAGGCACTGGATCAGGTTTTTCAGGGACTGGTTGAGGCCATCAAGAATCATGCTGCAGCGAATCAGGCCGATGTCTTCGGACTGATCCGCCAGTTCAATGGCAGTTTGGCGCTGGATGGCTTCCATCTGCTGCCGTAAAAAGTGCAGTGCCAGAAGCGTTGCCTGTTTTCGATCTACCGGCTGTCGGGTAACGGTGTATGACCCGTTGTAACTCAGGTCAGACAGTTCCACGCCGTGCTGGATGCTGGCTTGTGCCGCCGTATCATTACCGGTGCTGTTTTTCTCCATAATATGGATGTGCAGGGCAATAATGGCGTCGGTGATGGGGGGCAGAACCAGGGTTTTGAGAAAGCCGTTCATCTGGGTGGCGTGCCACTGCCCGGTTTCATCCAACGTGTCTAGCACCAGGCGGCCGTCGCCTTGCCGGAGGTATTGGATGTTCTGCATGAGTTGATCACGGAAACCATCACATAGCAGGTTCATGCCATCCTGGGTTGTTGCATCGGTTTGATTCAGGGCGTCCTTACTGTCCGACATGATGCGTTTCCTCCTGCCTTCTGGTTGTGATTATGTCGTGGCGTCTGCCTTATACACCCATGTTATGTGCCAGTTATTCATTATGAGACATGGCGCATTTGTTGATATTGCTAATCATATCGGCATCGGCGACGGGAATAATAAAACATTACTGTCAGGTGATCTGACAAAGCCCCGGTTGGATGGCTTCCGCCACTCTATAGAATGACACCGCACTTGTCAGTGCTGTTAACCATTTGCTCATCAATGCTGACACTATTGATGTGTCCGCACAGATATTACGTAACCGGCAGTATAGAGGGCTTGACACCACCGGCAGCAACACTTAGCCTCGCGACATGGCGCTGATTTGTATTTCGGCTTGCGGGCGCATTATAAATATCGCTAAAGAGAAAGGTTGACGACGGGATACGTGAAAAACACTCTCTGAACAGAGTGGTTTTTTATGCCCGGACCGGCGGTTAGGCTGGTCCCCCTTCTTCTCTTTTAGCGCCGCAGGACGAGCAGTATGCGGAGCTGAAATGATCGAACTCAGACAGATAACAAAACAGTTTGGTCAGGGCGCATCAGCGGTGCGAGCCCTTGACTCAATCTCCCTTCATGTACCGGAAGGCTGTATTTACGGTGTGGTCGGCTCCAGTGGCGCCGGCAAAAGTACCCTGATCCGTTGTGTGAACCTGCTGGAACGTCCGACGTCTGGTAAGGTCATCGTCGCGGGTAAGGATCTGACCGCCATGGCCGAGAGTGACCTGCGCCGGGAGCGCCGGCATATCGGCATGATTTTCCAGCATTTTAATCTGCTTTCCAGCCGTACGGTCTTTGGCAATATTGCATTGCCACTGGAATTGGCCGGCATGTCCAGTGCTGAAATCGAAAAAATGGTGTTGCCACTGCTTGAGCTGACAAGCCTCACTGACAAGCGCAACAGCTATCCATCCCAATTGAGCGGAGGCCAGAAACAGCGAGTGGCTATTGCCCGGGCATTGGCCAGCCGTCCCCGTGTATTGCTCTGTGATGAAGCAACCTCTGCACTCGATCCGGCGACCACCGTTGCCATCCTCAACCTGCTGAAAGACATCAATCGTAAGCTTGTGCTCACGATCCTGATGATTACCCATGAAATGGATGTGGTGAAATCCATCTGTGATCGCGTGGCTATTCTCAGCGAAGGGCAGCTGATCGAAGAAAATGATGTTGAGCAGTTCTTTTTAAGCCCAAAAACAGAAATTGCCCGTGAGTTTGTGCGGACGGCTATTCATGAGAAACGGCCCAATGATCTGGAATCCGGCTTTCAAACGGAACCGGCGCCGGGCGCACGACCAGTTATTCGCATCACCTTTGTTGGCCGTACTGTGGGTCAACCTCTGATCACCAAGGCGTCTCGCCAGTTTGGGGTGGACTTCAGCATCATGCAGGCGGATATAGAGACCGTAAACGGTAAAAGCATGGGCTTTCTCATGGTAGAGCTGTTCGGTTCCGAGGCAGCGGTTGATGAGGCGATTAAATATCTCCGAAGCCAGGAGGTTAGTGTGGAGGTGGTAGGTTATGTCCATTAATGCCTGGTTGATGCTCGGGGAAGCCCTCTGGGAAACGGTTTACATGGTGGCGGTGGCGGGTGCTCTCAGTTTTGTCTTTGGGATTCCGCTGGGGGTGCTGCTCCATGTGAGCCGGCCCGGGAAAATCATGGAAAGCCGACTGTTAAACCAGTTATTGGGTGGTGTAGTGAATGCGGGGCGTTCCATCCCCTTCATTATCCTGATGGTAGCGATTGTTCCTTTCACCCGGTTACTGGTGGGGACTTCCATTGGTACCAGTGCGGCGATTGTGCCGCTGACGATTGCAGCGATTCCGTTTGTGGCGCGAATCGTGGAAGGTGCTCTGAATGAGGTGCCGGCAGGATTGGTCGAAGCTGCCCAGAGTATGGGGGCATCGCCTATGCAGATTGTGACCCGTGTCCTGTTTCCTGAGGCGTTACCGGGGTTAATTCATGGTATGACGCTGACGCTGGTGACTCTGGTGGGTTATTCCGCCATGGCCGGCGCTATTGGCGGTGGTGGTCTGGGCGATCTCGGGATTCGATATGGTTATCAGCGGTTTGACGGCGTCATCATGCTGGCAACCGTGGTGGTATTGATCGTACTGGTTCAATTGATCCAGTGGGCAGGTGAAAGCCTGCAGGCCCGGTTTGAGCACAAACAGGCCTGATTGATTCCGGCAGCGCTGCATTGCGTGCCGGGTTATGTATAACAACGTGCGATGGAGCACGGTATAAAGACTGTAGTCAGGAGGCGTTCGATGGTACCTGTAGTGAAATCGGTCAGTAAGTGGCTGGCATCAGCCGTTGCCTGTACGGGGTTGGTCCTGGCAGGTTGCAGCAGTGACAGTGGTGATACCGCCCTGAAAGTTGGCGTGATCGCGGGTCCTGAGGCCGACCTGATGCGCACGGCCGCAGATCAGGCCAAGCAGACTTACAACCTGGACGTAGAACTGGTGGAATTCCAGGACTATGTTGCGCCCAACATTGCCCTGTCCGACGGGAGCATTGATATCAATGCTTTCCAGCACAAACCCTATCTGGATCGTATGGTCAATGACCGCAGCTTCAAGCTGGAAATTGTAGGCAATACCTTCGTGTATCCCATTGGCGCTTATTCCCGGACGTTGACCAGTCTGGAAGACCTGCCTAATGGCTCCAAAGTAGCGATTCCCAATGACCCCAGTAATGAAGGCCGTACCCTGCTCCTGATGCACAAAGCTGGCCTGGTGACCCTCAAGGATCCGTCCGACCTGGAAGCAACACCGGTTGATATCATCGATAACCCCCACGACCTGAGCTTCATTGAGCTGGATGCTGCCCAGCTGCCCCGTTCGCTGGATGATGTTGATCTGGCATTCATCAATTCCACCTATTCTGTCGCGTCCGGCCTGTTGCCGACCCGGGATTCGCTGCTGATGGAAGATAAGGATTCGCCTTATGTCAACATCATTGTTTCCCGTCAGGATAACAGTCAGGATCCGCGTATCGCACAGCTGGTGGCTTCCTTCCAGTCTGAAGCAGTAGAACAGAAAGCTGAAGAACTGTTCAAAGGCGGAGCCGTGCAAGGTTGGCGCTAAGTATTGAGCGGATGGAAAAGCCCCGTATTTGAAGAACACGGGGCTTTTTTTTATGGATCAGTGGTCAGAAAGCGTTTTGGTGACCATTGTCCGGATTGCCTGGCTGACGGTTATAAGACCATCCTCATCGACATAAGGTCCATGTCCGGAGGGCAGAAAACGGATGTTCACCCGTGACGGGTCAATGCCCGGGCGCGAAAGTACATACTCAATGGCACGGAAAGGAATTTGCAGATCATAGAGTCCGGCTAGCGCTAGCACGCGGAGTTGGCGTTGAGCCATCATGCTGGCGGTAATGTCATCGATGACGGTGTTCATGGTATCACCCGTCAGCTGCTGCCAGTCACTGAGTATTTTGGGATTGAAACTGATATAGGGCTGCTCTTTTTCCGGTTTCAGCTCGGTATAGAGATATTCATTGAAGAGTGGAATATAGGTTTGATTAATCAGGATGATGGGATTGATCAGCGTGCGGGCACCGGTGTAGGTCTCAAAAGGAATATGGAACCGACTGTCTTTCAAGGCCGGGATGATCTGAGCATTACGCAGGGTGCTCTCGATAAAGTCAGTGGGTGATGGGCAATAGCCATAGGTCTGGAAATCCTGCTCGGTCATACCGGTATAGCGAACCAGTGTCTGGGACAGGCTTTCCGGATATTGACGCAGCCCCTCATACCCATTGATCATGGCTGGCAGGTAAGTGCTGTTACTGAAGCTTTTCAGCGTATTCAGGAATCGGTCAAGGTTGGTGTTTTTGTTGGCAGATTCTGCAGACAATCCGTGATAACGGGCGGTGATAGCATAGGATTGAAGGTTCCAGTTGCAGCATAGGGCATCAACATTATCAGTGCAGCTGTAGAATAGGTGAGGTGCCAGCAAAATCATCCCAGACACCGGCAGTCCCTGCTGGATTAACTCCCGTGTCACTTTGACTGCCCGGGCGGCGCCATAACTTTCTCCCAGCACAAAACGTGGCTGACGCCAGAGGTTGTAGCGCTTGACGTATTGACTGATGGCGTCGGCCAGCACTTTGGCATCGCGGTCGCTGTTGAAGTAGTACTGCAGGTTGTCCTTGTCCGTTGAGCCGGAATAACCGGTGCCCGGCGGGTCAAGCAGAACAATATCCATTAAATCCAGCAGACATTCCGTGTTATCTTCGAGGCTTGCCGCAAGTGGATCACCGGTATCCGGGCTGTTCTGAAGATTGATCCGTTTTGGTCCAAGCAGTCCCATATGAAGCGTCATGGCTGATGCGCCGGGACCGCCACTCCAGGCAAACAGCGTGGCTCGGCGGGTTGGATCGCTTAAATCGGTGTCATTGGGGGTACGGCTATAGCGCCAGGCGTGAATGTCCACGGCGGGTCGGATGCCCTGTGCTGCAATGGCGAAGGATTCCAGTGTTACCTGGTAAGCAACCTCTTGGCCGCCACAGCGGGTATAACGTACGGCGACTTCTTTTTCTGGTGGTTTCTCCGTGTCTGCGATCGTCTCTGATTGATAAAAACACAATAACAGTATCAGGCTGGTTGCAGCCATTGCTGGCAGATGCATCAATGAGAACCTCACGGATTGTATGGATACGAATGGGGTAAAGGCGTCCTTGGTGAGAAAGCCTGTAGCATGAGCACCGCAACAGCTTAGTTCAGCATGAGTGGTTTGCTCTTCAGCGAAAGATATTCGGGGAATATGCTGAAGACCTCTGTCCGGCAGGCAGGGATGCCGATATGATCCGGGGTGGAGGTCACCTCCGACCATGCCGGCAGGGGCTGGCAGGAACAATAAACATAACTCATAAAATGGAAGTCATAAGTCGTTTATGAAAAAAAACACGCTCGCATCCGACGGTTTGCTCATCCTGACCGCGGCCATCTGGGGACTGGCCTTTGTCGCCCAGCGTGTCGGAATGGACCATTTGGGACCCTATGCTTTCAATGCCATTCGCTTTTTTGTCGGCGCCTGTTCGCTGTTGCCTGTGATTATCTGGCTGCGACGACGGGAGTCGGGGGGCAGTGTGGTCATCAGCCGGTCATTGATACTGGGTGGGATGGCCATGGGCGTGTTGTTGTTCGCGGGTGCGTCACTGCAGCAGGTGGGACTTTTGTATACGACAGCTGGTAATGCTGGCTTCATTACCGGACTTTATATTGTGCTGGTGCCTGTGATCGGGCTGCTGTGGGGGCAGAAAACCGGTTTAAACACCTGGTTGGGTATGGTGCTGGCGATGGCCGGACTGTATCTGCTCACCATGCATGGCGATGTTACCCTGAATAAGGGAGATATGCTGATGCTGATCGGGGCATTATTTTGGGCTCTGCATGTTTTGCTAATAGGTTGGCTGGCACCCAGGCACAGTGGTTTGTTGTTGGCTGTGATTCAGTTCCTGACCTGTTCCGGACTTAGTCTGGCCGTTGCACTGCCGACCGAGGAGATCACTGTGACTGGGGTCAAGGGTGCTTGGGCGGCCATTGCCTTTGCCGGTGTGATGTCGACGGGTGTTGCCTATACCCTGCAGATTATTGCCCAGAAAAATGCACCGGCGGCTCATGCATCCATTATTCTCAGCCTGGAGGCGGTTTTTGCCGTACTGGGAGGCTGGCTGTTGCTGGATGAAATCGTGACACTGCAAACGCTGGCGGGTTGTGCTGTCATGCTGTCCGGTATGTTGCTTTCACAGATCAATATTCGTCTGTTGAGACGCTGGCTGGGCAAGACGCCAGCGGCCTCATCAGCCGGTTGATCAGTTAAAGTAGTTTTGCAGTTTTTCTGCAGATAGCGATGGGCTGCCTTTGCCATTGGCATGGGCGGCCCGCATCAGTCGGGTGATGGTCTGATTAGCCGGTGTAGCGACACCGATCTTTTCACCCAGGCGAATAACCGCACCATTGATGTAGTCTACTTCCGGTTCCCGTCCCCGTTGCAGATCCTCCCACATAGAAGACCGGGCATTGTCATCCATTTTCAACATGGCGCCGGCTACTTTAATGAATAAAGGGTCTGGCAGCGTCAGGATTAACGGCAGCAGGTTAGGGATCACCTTACCGGTTTTTGCCGGTCGGATATTGGCCACGCGTAACACGGTCAGTGTTTCACGGATACATGCTGCCAAAACCCTGCGGTAAGCCTGCTGGGCGAGCTGCTGTCTCAACGGCAGGCCTGACAGTGCGTTAATGGCGTTATTCAGATTGAGCAATAATTTACCCCAGAGAATGCTGCTGATATCCCTGTGGGTTTCGGTCGTTAATCCGGCGCGTTCCAGCGCCTGTTGAAGAGGCAGTGTCTCAGGATACTCCTGCAATATGAGCGTGCCTTCTGTGCCACGGTGAAATGCCGTTTGGTCCATTCTCAGGATATTGAACGGTACCATGCCACCGGTGACTCGATATCCCGGCAGCAGGCGTCGAAGGATTGCTGTATTTTCGATACCGTTTTGCAGGCTGATAACCGATGGGTAATGGTTGCAATGATCGCGAATGGTGCGGCCGGCGGTTTCGGTATCACGACTTTTCACGGTGACCAGAATCAGGTCAGCATCCGATAAGATGGCAGGATCTGTGCTGAAACTGATTTGTTC
This sequence comes from Oceanospirillales bacterium LUC14_002_19_P2, assembly GCA_002084115.1. Lineage (GTDB taxonomy): Bacteria > Pseudomonadota > Gammaproteobacteria > Pseudomonadales > Endozoicomonadaceae > Kistimonas. Next base: position 7,896 of record MUIA01000290.1, read on the forward strand.
TGCAGGAATGTGAGTTTCAGTGCCTTCCAGTTCTGTCAGGCGCAGGCCTGAAGCTTGCACCGCTTTCTGAAGGTCAGGACGGCCATAAAAAACAACCTCGTAACCGGCAGCGAGCAGTTTGCCGCCGATGAAACAGCCGATGGAGCCGGCCCCAAATATCGCAATGCGTGACGTCATGTCGTGTTTCTCTGTCAGATCCGTTGTTCATTGCTGCAGCGATCACAGCCATTTGCCGACAATCGGGGTGATGCGTTTTTATTCGTCTATCGACATACAGGCGTCATTCAGCGTAGCAGGATTCTTTCTGTAATGTCACCTCAGGATCAGTATGGTCTTTATAGTGCAGACGACTCTTCCATCGGTGGAACCATGACGGTGACTGGGACGCCTTCAGCACTCGTAAAGGTCACAATAATGTCGCAAGGGGTGGTGCTGACACAGCGGCCATTGTGGGGAATCTTAACAATTTCATAAATGGCTTCCCCAGTTTCGTAGCGGTTTTTTCGACCATTTTCCAGGGTGACTTCCATCGTTCCTGCAAGCACATAGCCATACCCTGGTAAGGGATGATAGTGCCATCCTGTTTCACCACCCGGAGGCGTCTTGATTCTGAGCGTTTTTACCTGCGGATGCTCGGTGAGTGGATACTGGATGGGTTTTCCATCATCTGTGACACTTTGATCTTTGACGGTTTCAACCTGCAACCTACCTCCATAGGGTTTGTCATCGGATGCGGCATAAACAACAGAGCCGCCAATGACCATGAATAGAGGGAGGAGGGGTTTAAACATGATGAAAGTCCTCGGTGAGACGCGTATGAATTCCATCAATCATAGACGCTGGTTCTGGCATCACGATTGTTTAGTGCGTATTTTTAACAATCAGGGAAGACAGATAATGTAACCGGCTGACAGGCTTGGTTTACCCGTATAACCGGTTCAGCGAGGCAGATAATGACACTGGCAATTTTCTCACAACTTGGCTCAGGGTATGCGACGGACAAGGCGTTTATGGCCGTTGCGGGTGATGGGGCAATGCCCGGTGATGGCGATCAGCTGATCGTATCTTCGCCGATTGATGGCAAGGACTTGACCCGGGGAAAGATAGCCAGTGAACAACAGGTCAACAGTGTCATCGGGCAGGCGCAGCATGCGTTTGAGCGGCTGCGAACGCTGCCTGCCCCGCTGCGGGGAGAATTTGTCCGGCGAATCGGCGAATCGGCGAAGTGGCCCGCGAACATAAAGAAGCTCTGGCAGAGGTGATCAGCCTGGAAGCCGGAAAAATTACGCAGGAAGCCTTGGGTGAAGTACAGGAATGGATTGATATCTGCGATTTTGCCACCGGGCTTTCCCGTCAGCTCTACGGTTTGACCATTGCCAGCAAACGGCCGGGGCATCGGATGATGGAACAGTGGCACCCGCTGGGGCCGGTAGCGGTCATTACCGCGTTTAACTTTCCCATGGCCGTCTGGGCCTGGAATGCGATGCTGGGCATTGTCTGCGGTAATTCGATTATCTGGAAACCTTCTGAAAAGACACCGTTGTGTGCGCTGGCCGTGCAGGCCGTGGTCGATAAGGTGCTGGATTCAATGCCGGAAATACCACGGTCGGTTTCGGCGGTCGTGATTGGTGATCGAGATACGGGTGAGCAACTGAGCAAAGATGGCCGGATTCCTCTCGTATCGGCTACTGGTTCAACGTCCATGGGGAAAAAGGTGGCACAGACTGTGGCGGGAAGGCTGGGACGCTCACTGCTGGAACTCGGTGGCAACAATGCCATGATTCTGACCCCGTCTGCGGATCTTGACCTGGCGCTTCGTGCCATTGTCTTTTCTGCGGTTGGTACTGCCGGACAGCGGTGTACGACGCTGCGTCGATTAATTTGCCACGGTTCATTGGTCGACAAGGTTTGTCACCGGTTGGTCAAAGCTTACCAGACATTACCCATTGGCCATCCAATGGATGCCGGTACACTGGTGGGTCCGCTTATAGACCAGCAATCCTTCAATGCCATGCAGCTGGCGCTGGGTGAAGCACAGAGAGAAGGCGGACAGGTATTATTTGGTGGCGATCAGGTATTGCATGATGTCCCGGCGGGTGGTTTTTATGTGCGTCCTGCCATTGTGAAGATCCGTCATGATGCGGACATTGTCCACCATGAAACCTTCGCGCCAATTCTGTATGTCATGGAATATGATGGCTAAGTTACCCCTTGTGGTTGGTAGCACCAATGTCCAATGATTTTCTCGAACATGCGTGCAGTCGTCAGCCTATGACGCTCTGTTAGAGCGCGCCGCCAAGCGAGGTAATGAGTCA
>MUIA01000272.1 GCA_002084115.1 Oceanospirillales bacterium LUC14_002_19_P2
GGTGGTTACGACGAGCCACATATGGGCTGGACCGGCGGTTGGGCAACCCTGGGCGAGACCGGTGCCGCCTATCTCAATGCCGAGTTCGTGGTGTTGGAAGGTCAGTATGCGAAGCGCAAGATCTGGAGCCTGATCGGTTTGCACAGTCCCAAGGGGCCGACCTGGGCGGAGATGGGGCGCAGTTTTGTCCGGGCGATTCTCTGTTCATCGCGGCGGGTACGTCAGGACGATATCAGTCCACCGGCAGTCAAGGCGCGTCGTCTCAATCACTTCGGGGAACTCAACGGGATAGAGTTTGTGGCGCGTATTGGTGTTGAAACGGACAGTGATGGTGAACAGCGCAATGTCATCAAGTCCGCCATTACGCCAGAGCACAAGCAGTACCAGGCATTGATGAATGCTGTTGCTCAACCACAGCAGGCACAGTCTGGCCATCAGCCCGGTCATACCAATCCTGATTATGCCTTCCAGCAGCCGCCGCAGGAATCGTACTGGGACGGGCAGTAATGGACGACGCCGGCCTTTCGGGGTCGGTTCTTTGAATGCAAGGGAGCAGAATAATGAATGAGTTAATGACACTGTTTGATTTTCATGGACACGCAGTTCGCACCGTTTCCATGTTGAATGGCAAACCGTATTTTCTGGCTCGTGATGTCGCACGGGTTCTGGGTTATGAACGACCTGATAAAGCGATAAAAGATCATTGTGTGAATTTGCTGAAAGCGTCTTTTTTGGAACTCTCCAAAACGGGGGGTTCCAGCAATTACAGATGTCTGATTGATAGCGGATACTCACATAATGAGATTGTCCGCAAACTGCAGTTTATTCCGGAATCGGATGTTTACCGTCTTGTCATGCGATCCAAACTTCCCGGTGCAGAGGCTTTCCAGGACTGGGTGTGTGAAGAAGTGCTGCCGGCAATCCGTCAAGCAGGTTCCTACACCCGGCCATTCACTCAACCTGCGATAGCCGTTAATCCGGATGCATTGAAGGCGGCGCAGGACTTCTATGGCTTTGTCACCGCGGTCATGCCCAATCTGGGTGATGTGTCACGGCAGGCACTGATGCTGACTCTGGCCCGTGATGTGGCCGGTATTGATTGCCTGCCTTTGCCCAAAGTGGAAGAACGATTCTGGACTGCATCAGAGCTGGCCATTGAGTTCGGCACCACGCCCCAGCGTGTAGGAAGAGTAGCCAATCTCAATGACCTCAAGACTGCTGAATACGGCGAATATCGGATGAGCAGCTCTCGCTACAGCAACAAGCAGGTGGAGCAGTTCTATTACAACGCCGGTGGCCGGGAGCGGCTGGCCGCGTTCCTGAATATCAGTTTAAAACATTGTGCCTGATCGTTTCTTTTGACCTTGCCCCTGGTTAGTCCGACAGGGGTCGTATGCATGGATGACTGTAATGAGTGATTGGCTGGATTTTAACGACGCGCTGGTGGCTGATGAATCTGCGCCTGGGCTAGATGTGGATGAGTTGCGTCATCGCCTGCAGCCGCAGTTGCCTGAATATCTGCAAAGCCTTCTGCCTAACGGGCGAGTGTCAGGCCATGAGTTTGCGGTGGGCAATGTGGCCGGGGAGGCGGGTAAAAGCCTCAGGGTGACGCTCGGCGGAGACAGTGCCGGACTCTGGAAGGATTTTGCCAGTGATGAGGGCGGCGATATTTTTACCCTGACGCAGCTGGTCTGCCAGCTGGACTTCCAAGGGGCGCTTGAGTACACGGCGCAGTGGTTGGGCGTGACGCCAGAACCTAAAAACTCCGCGTCAAAACGACAGGCACCTATAGACGAGCTGGGCCCTGAAACCGGTTGCTGGCACTACCATGATGGCGAGGGACGTCTTATAGCCACTGTGTCCCGTTACGATCCGCCTTCAGGCAAGCAATTTCGTCCCTGGGATGTGAAGGCTCGCAGGCATAAAGCACCGGATCCGCGGCCTATTTATAACCAGCCCGGTATCCTTAAAAGCCAGGATGTGTTGCTGGTGGAGGGGGAAAAGTGTGCCCAGGCGCTGATCGATGCCGGGATTTGTGCGACAACGGCTATGAATGGCGCCAAGGCCCCGGTGGACAAGACTGACTGGACGCCGCTCAAGGGAAAACAGGTGCTGGTCTGGTCGGATAATGATCAACCGGGCCGGGAATATGCGGAATCGGCGGCGATGGCCGTCCTCAGGGCGGGTGCGGCCTCCTGCGCGATATTGATTGCGCCGTCTGACAAGCCTGATAAGTGGGATGCTGCAGATGCGCTGGTGGAGGTTGATCAGCAGAACAACCCGTTTGACGTGCCGGGTTTTCTGGCCGGGGGGGAACGGACCCCTGTCACCTTGCCTGACGAGACGGATGATATCAGTGGGCTGGTGTCGTCAGGACTTGAAACCGATGACGAACTGACCCAGGCATTCAACACCCTCTACGGTGACAACTGGCGTTACTGTGACCAGTGGGGGAAATGGTTTGTCTGGACGGGGCGGTGCTGGAGCCAGGACAAGGTTCTGTATGTATGCCATCTGTCGCGTTTACTGTGCCGGGCTGCAGCCAGCCATGCCGAGAAGGAGCGTCAGCGTAACCGGCTGGCGTCCACCAGCACCATCCAGAACATCGTCAAACTGGCCCGCTCGTCGCCCTGCCATGCCACGACGGCGGATGAATGGGATCGCGATCCCTGGTTGCTCAATACCCCCGGTGGTGTCGTTGATCTGAAAACCGGACGGCTGCTGGAACATCGTCGCAGCGACATGATGACCCGTATGACGACCGCCACGCCAGAGGGAGAGTGTCCCCTGTGGTTGCGTTTTATGAACGATGTCACTGACGGTGACCGGGCGCTGGTGGATTATCTGCAAAAGGTCGTGGGCTACTGTCTGGCAGGTGTTACCACGGAGCATGCACTGTTTTTCCTCCACGGCGGTGGCGCTAATGGCAAGTCGGTCTTCGTCCATGTGCTGATGTCCATCCTGGGAAACTACGCCGCCAATGCGCCGGTGGAAACGTTTATGGAAACCCGTACGGAAAAACATCCGACCGATCTGGCCAGTCTGCAGGGGGCAAGGTATGTATCAAGTGTGGAAACTGAACAGGGCAAACGGTGGAACGAGTCCAAGCTGAAAACCCTGACCGGCGGCGACAAGATCTCGGCCCGTTTTATGCGGCAGGATTTTTTTGAATACACGCCCCAGTTCAAGCTGGTGATTGCCGGCAACCACAAGCCGTCCATCCGCAATGTGGATGAGGCCATGAAGCGGCGTCTGCACCTGATTCCCTTTACGGTCACGGTGCCTGACGAGAAGAAAGATCGTGCGCTACCCAACAAACTGCTGCGCGAGCGTGACGGCATCCTTGCCTGGGCTGTCGAAGGTTGTCTGCGTTGGCAGAAAGAGGGGATTAAGCCGCCGCAAAGTGTGATGAATGCGACTCGTGAATACTTTGAAGCAGAAGATCACATTGGGCAATGGATCGAAGAGCGATGTGATACTGGCGAGAGTCGTCGTGAAGGTGTTGCTCAATTGTACGCCGACTGGAAAAGCTGGTGTGAAGAACAGGGGCTGTATGTCGGTTCGATGAAACGCTTTTCAGAAACACTGCAGTCCCGAAAGTTTGATAAATGTCGTACAACAACCGGTCACAGGGGATTATTGGGTCTCTCTTTACGTCCTCAGCCCTTTGTGAGCTTTCGTGGCAAATAATCTGATTTTTAAAGGAAAAATAAAATCATTTGACGGATTTGACGAGTTTGCAAGAAAGTCTCTTATACGTGCGTGTATACGCGTACATGCGCAGCCGTAAGGGCTTATAGGGAAAACCCGTCAAATCCGTCAAATTGACTTGAGGGAGGGGGTGAGTATGGACGCGAAAATAAATTATTTGGTTAATCGCTACCGGGAGGCGTGGCTGACGTCCATGCGACTTCCGTCTGGTATCAAGCTGGGCCACTCATCAGGCTGGCCTGAGATGATTTTTGACCAGCGGGAGCAAATCCGTCGTGCGGAGCGGGAGGTATTATCGGTACGGCCAACCCCTGAGGATGAGGAGCGGATGCTGGAGTGTATCCGTTGGCTGGCCGTGCTGGTGGACGAGGATCGCAAGCTGATCTGGCTCAGAACCTCCGGCCTGGCCTGGCGGGAGATAGCCAAACGGAGCGGTATTCCCCGAACCTCGGTTCAGCGACGCTGGCACAGGGCATTGCTGGCAGTCAGTCTGGGTAAACAACCAAGGGAATTGACTGAAGTTGGCGGTCA
>MUIA01000012.1 GCA_002084115.1 Oceanospirillales bacterium LUC14_002_19_P2
AACCCTCTCCCTGAAACTGAAGGTCAATCATTTTCAGCTCAGGGCGAAGATTTACATGACCGCTCTGCGGGCATCATTCGAGCAGCTAAGGTTATTCGTTACTGCGTAACTTGAGTGATTAATGGCTGAGTGCTGATGAAACTGTGGATGATCGTTGCGGGTGTGATATTTCTGGTAATTCTCTACCTGGTGGCTTGGCCTGTGCCGGTGACACCGGTGGCCTGGCAGGCGCCGGATAATCCCGGTTATACCGGGGATTTCGCTGCCAACAGCGAACTATCCTCACTGGAAACGCTCACGCTGGAAGGGCGTGATGGTCCGGAGTACCTGGCCATGGATCAGCAGGCCCGGCTTTATGCCGGGGTGAAGGATGGGACGATCCTCCGCATTATACCCGGTGGCAAAGTGGAGCGCTGGGCGGAAACGGGTGGACGGCCCTTGGGGTTGAGTTTTGACTCACAGGGTAGTTTGCTGGTTGCGGATGCCTATCGAGGACTTTTGTCGTTCGATCAGAACGGGCGTAAAACCGTGCTGGCAGATCAGGTTGATGGCCAGCCGTTGGTTTATGCTAATGCCGTCGATGAAGGACCGGATGGCACACTCTATTTTTCTGAATCCTCCACTAAATTCGGGGCAGAAGCCTCAGGTGGCACTTACGAAGCCAGTCTGCTGGATCTTATGGAGCATGGCGGTTATGGGCGTCTGCTGGCGTTTGATCCTGCAACCGGTAAGGCGCGCGAACTCATGAATGGGCTGAACTTTGCCAATGGTGTCGCGGTCAGTCATGACGGCCGGTCAGTACTGGTCAATGAAACCGGTGGTTATCGGGTGCTTCGCTACTGGCTTGAAGGGGATAAGGCTGGCACGGTTGATGTCGTTATCGATAATCTGCCCGGATTCCCCGATAACCTGTCCAAAGGGCAAAATGGACGCTACTGGATCGGGCTGGCATCACCCAGAAGCACTGCACTGGACAAACTGTCAGACAAGCCGTTTCTGCGTACTGTGGCACAACGTCTTCCCCCGGCAATGAGGCCTAAAGCACAGCGTTACGGGCATGTCGTCGCCTTTGATGATAACGGCAATATCGTCAAAAATCTTCAGGATGAGCTGGGGCGCTTTGCCTTTACCACCGGCGTGCTGGAAACGGATGAATACCTCTATCTTTCCAGTTTGATGGAGCAGCAGATAGGACGGGTCAGGAAAGTACGGCGTGATTAATGCCTATTGTCAGTGTGGTTGACAATACTGCCCAGTATCCGTGGGAAAATGCAACGTGATGAAGACAAAGTCATCGAGTGGTGGTCTATCCCTATATTAAGGTATGGACGGTTAAGAGATGCATAGTGCGCATGCTTTGAAACGGATACTTCGGCCGATAAATCAGAGTGCTCAAGAAAATCTGCAGCGAAAAACAAGCAGTTTACGTTTGATCAGAAAGAAGGGGGTTAGCCCTCACCATTTGAAAAGAAAAGGTGTTGCGGCCGAGGTATCGCTGGTTCGGGAGATAAAGCGTAAGTGTGACAGGAAGGACACTGTACCGGATCATTCCCCGTTAATTTCTATACGACAAACAAGGCACTCTGATGTACCTCGAGTGGATTACAAAACACTCAATGATGTAGGTTGTCTCGATCAGGAAATAGAAAACTCTAAGGTTATTAATAAGAAACAGCCGTTGTTGAATATTTCTCATGCTGGCCGGGAGCAGTATGCCTATCTTATCCGCAACCCAGGTTAGGGTGCTCTTTCGAAATAATTAAAACTAAAGTACTCAAAAAGGCATCCTCATAAAATCCGACATATTCTTGTGCAATTCGTTCCCTGCTGGTTAACAACTATGTCTACATCTGTCATTAGCCGTAACAATCAATCCTTTGTCTTACAAATCGATGTTCCTGTAAACCAGGGTAACATGCTTGTCAGTGAAGGCCTGTTGCT
>MUIA01000388.1 GCA_002084115.1 Oceanospirillales bacterium LUC14_002_19_P2
TGACTACTTTGATTTTTATAATACCGAGCGACTACACCAGTCGCTTGATTACAGAACCCCTCAGGCAATTCACTTTGCATGAGGAACAATCAACCAACTACCAGGACTTAACTTAAATTTGTGAATTTACTGTCTTGATAGTGGGGTCCACTATAACCAGTAACAGCAGACAGAAGGCCAGTACCGGCCATGAGCCTAGGCGCATGAACGGGGTATCCCCAGTCATTACCGGTAGTTCCCCCTCCAGAACCCCTGCCTGATATTGGGCGATCTGATTGACGACATGCCCCTTCTCATTAATTAGCGCGCTGATGCCATCATTGGTACCACGAATCATATAGCGTCCGGTTTCCAGTGCCCGCATGCGAGCCATCTGGAAATGCTGGAACGGACCAATGGAGGTGCCAAACCAGGTGTCATTGCTGATGGTGATCAGGAAACCGGTATCACGAGCCTGCATAGCTGAAAAGTCAGGATAGACAACCTCATAACAGACATAGGCCGCAAAGGGATATCCGGAAGCTTGGAGCGGAGGCTGGTTATCACTGCCGAGTGAAAACGATGACATGGGCAGATCGAAGAAGGCAATCAGTCCACGCAGCACGGATTCAAAGGGGACATATTCTCCGAAAGGCACCAGCTTCTTTTTGAAATAATGGCCATCGCCGCTGCCCAGGCTGATGATACTGTTGTAGAAACGGTCGTTTTCATACCAGGGCATTCCAAGCACTAGGCTAGTTTTAGCCTCTTTTCCCTTAGCATCCAGCTGATCCATCAGTGCCGGGACATTCTGATAGAGCGTGGGTATGGCATTCTCAGGCCAGATAACAATATCTTTGCTCCAGAACGGCTGGGTCAGCTGGAGATACGTTTCAATCGTGTCATCCAGATGACCGGGTTTCCATTTCAGATCCTGAGAAATGTTGCCCTGGACGGCTGCAAATGACAGTGTTTTGTCCTTTACAGGCTGGGTCCACTGAATGGTCTGAAATGGGAAACTAAGCAGCAAAAGGACAACTGTGCTGGTCAAGAGAGCAAGCAGTGCCCGGTCATGCCGGTAGCGAAGGTATTGTGTTAATCCACTGGCAAACAGCACCAGCAGCAGCGACAGTCCGAGGACACCAGTAACAGGCGCCCAACCGGACAGTGGCGTATCAATCAGCGTGTAGCCACCATAAAGCCAGGGGAAACCAGTGAGGAACCAGCTGCGAACCCATTCAAATAGTACCCAGGTGGCGCTGAAAAACAGTACGGGCGGCCAGCTGTTTTCATGGTTGATCCGCTGGCAGAACCAGCGATACAGCGAAAACTGTGGTACAGTAAATACCAGCGCCAGGGCCATAACAAACAAGGCTGTAAAGGTGAAGGCCAACGGTGCCGGAGCACTGCCAAAGTTATGGATACTGACGTATACCCACGAAACGCCAGCCCCATAAAAACCTACACCAAACCACCAACCACGACAGGCAGCCTGCCTCGGTGAGAGGCCATGCATCAACCAGAAAATTGCGGCACTGACCAGCGGGAAGACTGGCCAGAGGTCAAAAGGGCTGAATGCCAGTGTCGCACAGGCACCGGCAAGGCCGGCCAATAGATGGCCGACCCTGGGATGGAGTTTGATCATTGGGCGGGCGTTACCCGCAGCAGACGAATCCGACGGTTATCCGCGTTAAGTACCTGGAAGGAAAAGTTGTCGATCGTGATGGTTTCATTGCGCTTGGGCAGGTGACCGAACTGCTGCATCACAATGCCACCGATGGTATCGAATTCTTCTTCACTGAACTCACTGTCAAAGTGCTCGTTGAAGTCTTCAATGGGCGTTAGCGCCTTGACCACGTACTCGCCGTCATTCAGCGGTTTGATGAAGCTGTCTTCCTCGACGTCATACTCATCCTCAATATCACCGACGATTTGCTCCATAACATCTTCAATGGTAACGAGGCCGGCCACGCCACCGTATTCATCAATAACGATTGCCATATGATTCCGGTTGGTGCGGAAATCATGCAGCAGCACGTTCAGTCGCTTACTTTCCGGAATTACTGTGGCAGGACGTAGCAGATCCTTGATGGCAAAGCGACGGCTACCCTTGTCCAGAATCAACGGCAGCAGATCCTTGGCCAGCAGAACCCCGAGGACTTCATCCTTGGTATCACCAATCACCGGAAAGCGGGAGTGACCGGACTCAATCAGCGCTGGCAGGAACTGCTCCGGGGTCTCTTCCGCCCGGATGCAGACCATCTGGGAGCGGGGGATCATGACCTCACGCACCTGCATGTCAGCCACCTGGATGGCGCCCTCAATGATCTGCAGGGCCTCGCTGTCGAGCAGTTCGCTGTGCTCGGCATCCCGCAGCTGGTTGAGCAGCTCTTCACGGTTCTTGGGGTCGTTGGAGAAAACCTGCTTCAGCCGGTCCAGCCAGTTTTTCTGGTGCTGGTGAGCGCCAGCGCTCTGTGATGGCTGACTGACGGGCTGTTGAGACGGGTTAGGGTGGTCGTCGCTCATTGTCTTCTTTACGTGGTTTCCGGAGAAAGCTCATCCATGGCGTAAGGGGCGGGATAGCCCAGTCCTGTCAGAACCTGTGTTTCCAGCGCCTCCATTTCGAGGGCGTCTGCGTCTTCTATATGGTCATACCCCAGCAGATGCAAGGTCCCGTGAACAACCATGTGAGCCCAATGGGCTTCCAGGGTTTTTTGCTGTTCCAGGGCTTCCTTTTCGACGACCGGTGCGCAGATCACCAGGTCACCAATCAGTGGCAGCCCGAGCTCTTCGGGTAGATCTGAAGGGAAGGAGAGTACGTTGGTCGGCCCCTGTTTGTTGCGCCAGGTCTGGTTCAACTCAGCGCCTTCCTCAGTATCCACGATCAGGATACTGATCTCGGTTTCGTCACGGGCAGTGCCGACAGCGGTCTCTGCCCATTGGGTCAGGGTGGCTTCAGACAGCAGGTTGTCGCTGTCGCTGTTGACCTGAAGGTCAATATGGATGGCCATCAGGCAGTCCCCTTGGTTTTGCGGGACTGCTGAATACGGTCGTGCTGGTCGTAAGCCTCAACGATCTTTTGAACCAACGGGTGCCGGACAACGTCGCGGGAATTGAACATGGTAAAGCCGATACCCGGTACACCTTCCAGAACTTCAATGGCGTGTGCCAGTCCGGAACGGGTGCCGCGGGGCAGGTCGACCTGGGTGATATCACCGGTAATGATGGCGGTAGAACCAAACCCGATCCGGGTCAGGAACATCTTCATTTGTTCGACCGTGGTGTTCTGGGATTCATCCAGAATGATGAAGGCATTGTTCAGCGTCCGGCCACGCATATAAGCCAGCGGCGCGACTTCGATGACGTTCTTTTCGATCAGTCGAGCAACACGATCGAAACCAATCATTTCATAGAGCGCGTCATACAGAGGACGGAGATAAGGATCGATTTTCTGAGCAAGGTCACCGGGCAGGAACCCCAGCTTTTCGCCGGCTTCAACCGCTGGACGTACCAGCAGGATACGGCGAATCTGTTCCATTTCCAGCGCCTGTACCGCGCAGGCTACCGCAAGGTAGGTCTTGCCGGTGCCGGCCGGACCGATGCCAAAGTTTATGTCGTTTTCCAGAATGGTGCGGACATACTGTTGCTGGTTAGGTCCCCGGGGCTTGATCAGGCCCTTGCGGGTTCTCAGGCTGACCGAGTCAAGATCCTGAACAACCTGGGTACCGTCAATCACGGCTTCGACCGAGGCATTCTGCAGGAACAGGTGCACGGTTTCCGGAGAAAGGTCATTGGCGCCGTCGGTTTCTGCATAGAGTTGGCGAAGGATATCTTCCCCCGCATCCACCATCTGCTCATCGCCAGCCAGTTCAAAATGGTTGCCGCGATTGTTGATGCGGATACCAAGTCGCTGCTCAATTTGCTTCAGGTGTTCATTGAATTGGCCACATAGCAGGGCGAAACGGTGAGCGTCGAGAGGCTCAAGATCGAATTGGCGGGCGGATGCCACGGTGGGTTGTGCGTTCAAAGTGTCGTGATCAACCATGTTACAGCGTATGTATTGAGCATATACCGGTTAGCCCATCATGGAAAGCATGAGGACGCCCACTGTGTCAGGATAGTTGTCCCGAATACTGATTTTTAGGCCACCTGTTTCTCGCGATCTTCGACCCCGGATATTCGCTCTGGATTAAGTGCAACTGGGCCTACAGGCTCCCAGTTCCTGATTTGCCCAGACCA
>MUIA01000414.1 GCA_002084115.1 Oceanospirillales bacterium LUC14_002_19_P2
ATTTGAGTAGTCCAGGGCCCGAAGTCCTTTAGCCACAGAGTAATACAGAGTAATAAAGCAGCAGCCCCACAGGAAATTCGAAATTGAATGGTCAGACTGCGGCTTTATGAAATATCCGGGCTAAATCGCGTTAACTTCTGCTTTGTTTATCAAAAGATAACCCGGTTCAGCATCCTGACGGGCTTTCAGAACCCGCGTTTTGTCATACAATATCGCCTCATAGAGAAACGGTTATCTTCAAAATCTGACGTGTAACAGACAAACAACCGTTTTTAATGGTCGGCCATCATCCCAATAATCACCGACCACCTGCGTCACACAGACCAATAACAACACAGCAGGGCTGAAAGGAATCAGACCGTGCCACACAACCGGAGCAGCACGCTTATGGATTCAGGCCATCCCGCGGAAACGGATGCCATCCCCCGCATCCGTTGCGAGGGCGTCACCAAGACCTATCCCGGTGTCATTGCCAGCGACAATATCGCCCTGTCGATTCAACCCGGCGAGATCCACGCCCTGCTGGGTGAAAACGGTGCCGGCAAAAGCACATTGATGAAAATCCTCTACGGCGTCACCCAACCAGACAAAGGACAAATCTGGTGGGACGGAAAGCCTGTCAGACTGAACTCACCGGCACAGGCCAGACAGCTGGGCATCGGCATGGTATTTCAGCATTTCTCCCTGTTCGAAACCCTCACTGTCGCACAGAACATTGCCCTCTCCCTCGGCAAAAAAAGTACCGGCAACCTGAAAGCCCTGGCCATACGCATTACCGAAACCGCTGAAGCGTATGGGATGCCGGTCGATCCTGACCGTCATGTCCATACTCTCTCAACGGGTGAACGACAGCGTGTGGAGATTATCCGCTGCCTTATCCAAAACGTCCGCCTACTGATTCTGGATGAACCTACATCGGTTCTAACGCCCTCAGAAGTCGACAAACTGTTTATTGTCCTGCGACAGTTAAGCCAGGAAGGTTGCAGCATCCTGTTTATCAGCCACAAGCTGCATGAAGTACAGGCACTCTGCCACACCGCCACGATCCTTCGCCATGGCCGTATCACCGGTCAGTGCAACCCAAAAACCACCGCGCCCCAGGCTATGGCCAGGATGATGGTCGGCAACAACGCCCGCCTGCATACCCGCTATCCCAGCCAGACCGGAAAAAACGCGGCACTGATTATTGACCAGTTATCCGAACCGGCAGATCACAGCTTTGGAACAGCCCTCAAAGGTGTTCATTTTTCTGCACTGCGCGGTGAAATCCTGGGTATTGCCGGGGTGGCCGGAAATGGTCAGAAAGAGTTGTTATCACTGCTTAGCGGTGAAAGACGCGCCAGCGTGAAACAGAGTTTACAAATGGATGATCAATCTATTGGTCACTGGTCACCCCGTCGACGACGGGCAAACGGCATTTGCGTGGTGCCGGAAGAGCGACTGGGGCGCGGTGCTGTGCCGGATATGCACCTTCGCGACAACACCCTGCTGACCGGTTTTCTGCAGGATACCGTGACCGGCGGCTTCGTCCGCAACCGGCGTGTCACGGCCTTCGCCGATCGCATCATCGAACACTTTGGCGTCAAGACATCCACCAGCAAAGCAGCGGCCAAAAGCCTGTCCGGCGGCAACCTGCAAAAATTCATTATTGGTCGGGAGATTCTACAGCGTCCTGAGGTACTGGTCTGTGCACATCCCACCTGGGGCGTCGATGTCGGCGCGGCCAACACCATTCATGAAGCCCTGATTGCCCTGCGTGATGCAGGCGCTGCCATCATTGTTATTTCTGAAGACCTGGATGAACTGTTCCAGATCAGCGACCGAATCGGCGCACTGTGTAACGGTCAATTGTCTCCTATAAAGCCGACCGCTGACGTCAGCCTTGATGAAGTGGGGAGCTGGATGGCCGGTCTGTTCACCGTAGACGACATCACTGCAACACCTGCCAATCCAACACAAGCAAGCCCGGAGGAAACGTATGCGCCTGAGCATTGAACGACGGCCGCAGGATTCCCGGGTGATGGCTTACCTGTCACCGGTGCTGGCCACCCTGCTGACCCTGGCAGCCGGTGTGCTCATTTTCCTGTGGCAGGGACAGGATCCCCTGAATGGTCTCTACACCTTTTTTATCGCACCTGTCAGCTCCTGGTATGGCATTGCGGAACTCGGTATCAAGGCAGCCCCCATGCTGCTGTGCGCACTGGGTCTGGCCATTTGCTTCAGGGCCAGCATCTGGAATATCGGGGCAGAAGGCCAGTTCGTGATGGGCGCCCTGATCGGCGGGTATGTCGCACTGGAATGGGTTGAAACCCTGGGCGTCTTTGCACTGCCGGTTGTACTCCTGTCAGGTGCCGCCGCAGGACTTGCCTGGGCAGCAATACCGGCCTTTCTGCGCAATCACTGCAATACCAATGAAATCCTGACCACCATCATGCTCAACTACATTGCCTTGAATCTGCTGTTGTTCGGGGTACATGGCCCATTGATGGATCCCTATGGCTTTAACTTCCCACAATCCGCCCTGTTTGAAGACGCCGTCACACTACCCGTACTGATTGAAAGTACCCGACTCCATCCCGGGCTGCTGTTTGCCCTGCTGGCTGTTGTGGTTGTCTGGGTGTTAATGAGCCGGTTATTTATCGGGTTCCAGCTGCGGGTCGTAGGGTTGGATCGTGGCGCCGCCGGGTACGCCGGCTTCAGCGAAAAGAAACTGGTTTATTTCAGCCTTCTCTTCTGTGGTGGATTGGCCGGTCTTGCAGGCATCAGTGAAGTGACCGGCCCCATTGGCCAGCTAGTGCCACAGGTATCACCGGGGTATGGCTATGCTGCCATCATCGTCGCCTTTCTGGGACGATTGCACCCCGTGGGTATTACTCTGGCCAGCGCGTTGATGGCGCTGGTCTACATGGGCGGAGAGATGGGTCAGATCAGCCTCGGCCTGCCATTGGCCCTGGGTAGCCTGTTCCAAGGGATGCTGCTGATGTTCCTCTTAGCTTGCGACTTCATGGTCGGCTACCGCATACGCCTGAAGCATTCGACCAATGCCGTCGAGCAGGCACCTGCTGCAACCATCACCAACGCTGTGGAGGGCTGACATGGATATCGATCTGCTAACCAGCATTCTGTTTGCCATGGTACGTACCGGCACCCCACTGTTACTGGTCGCCCTGGGCGAGATGGTCTGTGAAAAATCCGGCGTGTTGAACCTCGGCCAGGAAGGCATGATGCTGATGGGCGCCGTGGCCGGTTTTATGGGCGCCGTCACCACTGGCAGCCTGACCCTTGGTGTTCTGATCGGTATGACAGCCGGTATCGCTATGGCACTGCTGTTCGGACTGGTGGCACTGAATCTACGCGCCAACCAGATTGCCACGGGGCTGGCGCTCACTATTATCGGAACAGGCCTCAGCGCCTGGATTGGGGGTGATTATGTCGGTCGCGCCCTGACGGGTATTCAGCCCATGGTGATCCCCTGGCTGTCTGAGATTCCGGTTATCGGCAAAGCATTGTTCACGCAAGATCCCCTGGTCTATGTTTCACTGATTCTCACCGTGCTGGTGTGGTGCTTTTTCCGCTTTAGTCACGCAGGCCTCACCACCCTGGCGGTTGGAGAAAATCCTCACTCAGCGACAGCTGTCGGGCTTCCGGTCATGCAGGTCCGATACCTGGCCGTGCTCTTTGGTGGTGCCATGGCGGGTCTCGGCGGCGCGTATTTGTCACTGGCCTACACGCCGCTGTGGACTGAAAACATGACCGCCGGTCGAGGTTGGATTGCGCTGGCACTGGTGGTGTTCGCCAGCTGGCGGGTCGGACGGATTATTCTGGGGGCCTGGTTGTTTGGCGCGGCAAGTATCTTGCATCTGGTGCTGCAGGGTACCGGTGTCAGTGTGTCATCCAACCTGCTGGCCACATTGCCTTATGTAGCGACCATCATCGTGCTCGTTTTGCTGTCACAGAACCAGGCACGAAAACACCTGATGGCGCCCATGTCACTTGGCAAGTCCTGGCATCCCGGTCATTAAACACGGTGCCATCTATCATTGAGCAGACAATAACGACAACAAGCAGTCACAACACGGGAGTCACAATGAAAAAACTGCTGAAACAAACTGCGGCCATACTCATGACCGCTGCCCTTTCAAGTCTGGCCATGGCCAGTGCGGAAAAACCGTTGAAAGTCGGTTTTGTCTACGTCGGCCCAGTAGGCGACGCTGGATGGACGTTTGGCCACGACGAGGGCCGCCGCGAAATGCTGGAAAGCCTCGGCGAAGAAAAAGTGGAAACCACCTTTGTTGAAAGTGTCGCTGAAGGCGCCGACGCGGAGCGGGTAATCCGCACTCTGGCGCAACAGGGCCATGACCTCATATTCACCACCTCATTCGGCTACATGAACCCGACCCTGAAAGTAGCGAAACAGTTCCCTAATGTTAAGTTCCAGCATGCCACCGGCTACAAGCGGGCGAATAACGTTGGCACCTACTCCGCCCGTTTCTATGAAGGACGCTACCTGACGGGTGTCATCGCCGGCCACATGACCAAATCCAACACGATTGGTTACGTGGGCTCCTTCCCAATACCGGAAGTCGTCCAGGGCATTAATGCATTCGCCCTGGGTCTGCGCTCTGTCAACCCGGACGCCAAGGTAAAAGTGGTCTGGATCAATAGTTGGTATGACCCCGCCAAAGAGCGCGAGGCAGCTGAAAGCCTTATCGCACAGGGAGCCGACATTATTAACCAGCACACGGATTCACCAGCACCGGTACAGGCTGCACAGGATAAAGGCGTTTACGCGTTTGGCTATGACACCGACATGACCCGGTTTGGTCCCGATGCGCATCTGACCGGCAGCTTGGTCGACTGGTCCGGATATTACACCGACACAACCAAAGCGGTGCTGGACAAGAACTGGAAAGCCGGTGATGTCTGGGGCGGTTTTGCCGCCGGTATGATTGAAATGGCGCCGTACAACAAGGCCATCCCGGAATCCGTAGTCAAGCAAGTTGAAGCCCTTAAAGCCGAGTTGTCCAACGGTGAACTGGCCATCTTCCAGGGCCCTATCAAAGCCCAGGATGGTTCAGTAAAAGTGGCAGCGGGAACCACGCTGACCGATCCGGATATTCTCTCCATGAACTGGTATGTTGAAGGGGTTGACGGCAAGCTGCCCAAATAAAGATTGTTCGCCGGATATTAAACAACCTGACCACCACTAATGGTGGTCAGTTACAAGCCTAGGACAACACATTCACCGACACATTCGCTTCCTGATTCAGGCCTCCTGACAATCCATCAGAAGAACAAGAAACCGGATAAAGAAACCGTCTGTTACTTTGGCTCAATCAGCCATTCTACCCGGCAGTGTCCCTGCCCGTTCGGCGCCAAGCAATCCTGAAGGCGAGGCAGCAATACCGACAACTGCTCATCCAGTTGCCAGGGAGCATTGACAATCACCATGCCGGAACCGTGCATACCATAGTCTTCTGCCTGCTCTGAAACCGCTAGCTCCGCCACCAGAAGATTGGCAAACGGCACTCGGGCCAGCTGATCGAGCAACCAGCGACTCCGGTCGCGTTGGCGTGAAAGAATGGGATACCAGATTGCAAAAATGCCCACTGGCCATTTCTTCCAGGCCGAAACCACAGCATTAAGCGTGTGTTGGTAGTCCTCCTTGATTTCATAGGAAGGATCAATCAGCACCAGGCCACGACGCACCGGCAACGGCAGAATCGCAGACAATCCTTCGAAACCGTCACGGTGATGGATAGTGACTCGCCGGTCACGCCCCATGTTTTTCCGCAGCACGTCAATCTCGCGATTATGTAACTCCATCAGCACCAGCTGATCCTGTTCACGCTGCATGGCGCCGGCAATGGCAGGTGAACCCGGATAGTATTGCAACGCTCCTTTCGGATTCAGTTCTCGAATCACGGCATCGTAAGATGAGAGTTCAGGGTAATCGCCCAATTGCGCAGACAACCGACCAATACCGGTTTCATATTCCGCTGTCTTGCGGGCTTCTTCACTATCCAGCCGGTACAGACCTGCACCACTGTGACTGTCGAGATAAACAAAAGGCTTATCCTTGGCCTTAAGCTTTTCAAGGATCAATGTCTGGGTGGCATGCTTGAGCACATCGGCATGATTGCCGGCATGAAAACTGTGACGGTAACTGAGCAAAGGCTCTCTCCAGGTAGTCAGGATAAGGCTTTAAGAAGGCGGGAGTATAGCGGTAACCCTTAAAGCATAGACAGACCGGATAACCAGTATGCTTCCAGCGCAAGAAAACCTGCATCGCCACAGGCCCAACAGATCCCCATCCTCAGCTATTACAAAACCTTGTCCCATGTCATAACAATCCCCGGGATTCGCCGCATAAAATCGGGCTTTCACTTGGCCAACAACAACATCCAATTCATACGCCACCCATAAAAACGACACTGGCTCCCTCAGCCTGACCAAGGAATTTCGATGTACCGTATTGTTGTCACCGACCTGGACGGCACACTGCTTAACCAGGAGCACGCCATTTCCGAGACCTCCTGCGCCATTTTACGCCAACTGAGCGGTGGCATCCGCTTTATCATGGCAACCGGTCGCCCCTGGGGCGATGCCCGTTACTTTCGGGACCAGCTTGGCATTCCCATGTACCTGATCAGTTCCAATGGTGCCCGCGTCCACAGTCCGGATAATGAAGTATTAGTCAGTCACGACCTTACACCAGACCTGCTAGCCGTGCTCTACACGTTGTCAGAACAATATGCTGATAGCACCCTGATGAGCGTCAACCTGGAAGATCGCTGGTTTGTCACTCAAGCCTTTCCCGAATTGGCTGAATACCACAGGGAATCTGGTTTTTCCTACCAGGTTAGTGCTGCAGCAAACATGCCTCACCAAGGTGTCTGCAAAGTGTTCTTCAACGCCAGAAACCGTGAAAACCTGCTACCCTTGGAAGCCACCATCAGAGAGAAACTGGGTGAACAGGTCAGTATTACCTGGTAATCACCGGGTTGTCTGGAAATCATGACCGCCGGTGTCAACAAAGGACAGGCACTGGCCGAGCTGCTGCCGCGACTACACGCCAAACCCAGCGAC
The DNA here is from genome assembly GCA_002084115.1 of Oceanospirillales bacterium LUC14_002_19_P2. Lineage (GTDB taxonomy): Bacteria > Pseudomonadota > Gammaproteobacteria > Pseudomonadales > Endozoicomonadaceae > Kistimonas. The sequence goes on from MUIA01000414.1 coordinate 7,090, forward strand.
ATCATGGCATTTGGTGATGGCCTCAATGACCTGGAAATGCTCACCATGGTCGGCCGCAGTGTGTGCATGGAAAACGCTGACCCTCTGTTAAAAACCAGACTCCCCGGTCTCGACACAACTCTGTCGAACAATGAACACGGCGTTGCCCGCTACCTGAGTGATTATTATCTGGGCGAACGCACGACTGCCTGATGACTGGCCGCGGTACCGATGTATCGCGGCGTTGCCTTGCCTAACCATCCCATAGATTCAATGTAAAGAACTACACTTCATGCCTAGCTAACCGATGCATTTGGTCTATGCTGCCTTGCTCTATCAAAAAGGAGGCATTCCGTGTCAGCCAAGCATTGCTCGCTCATACTCGTTTGTCTGTACTGCTTGCTGTTTACTCCTCTCGGGAGTATGGCTGAAGAGCTACCGCTGAAAAACAGCGAACACCAGCAACGAAACGCCCGACTCCAGCCCTACCTTGGAACCCACAGAACCTATCCTACCCCCCGCGCGATACCCGCAGAACCGGCCGGGTGCCAGCTATTACACATCAACCACCTGGGGCGTCATGGTTCGCGCTATCCTATTGAGCTGGATGATGTTCTGGCACTAGTCAGTGAATATGAAACGCTAGTGGGAACCCGACCATTAACCAAAACCGGCAGCCAGTTACGTGTCGACATCCATCGCATGGCCGACTGGTTGCGCAACAATCCTGCACGTATTGCCCAACTGACAGAAAAAGGCATCAATGAAGAGCTGGCCCTGGGACAACGAGCAGCACGAATGCTCCGACCCGAAACCCGCAACAGCCAGCAACTCAGCATCGCAACGGGCACCAGCGAAATGGACAGAACAAAACACAGCCTGAAAATGTTCCAGGAAGGGCTAAGCCGGGAACTGGGTGAAAACATGCACGTGATCATCCGACCGGTGATGCCGGACAAGAAAATGGCCGAACTGCTAACCCCGTTTTTCCATTGCCCGCGCCTGGATCGTACACTTAAGCCTTTGGCGAAGTCCGCGACTGCCGAATATATCGCCAACCTCAGCCATTCACACCCGGATATTAGCACCCGGTTTGCCGATCAGCTGATACCCGGTCTGTCAGATGCAAAAGCCATCCGCCTGGCGATCAACCTCTTTCATTTATGTCGAATCGAAAACCCTCTGGACCAATCCTTCGGTATCTGTGACACCTTCACTGACTGGACAACCGATGATAGCTGGCTGGGCCTTGTGCAGTGGCTTGGTGATACTGCCAACCATATTTACTATTACAGCATGGGACCGGCGGTCGTCATGGATGATATCCAGTCAAGCATGGGGATGCCTATCCTGCGACATTTCCTTGATACAACGGATGCTGCTGCACGGGATGAATCTGATGTTCGGGCCCACTTCCGCTTTGCCCATGATGCAACCCTGTCCCCTCTGCTGCAGAGCATTGGTATCATCAAAACCCGTGGCGCAGAGGATGAACGCTACCTCAGCTGGAATACGTCCCGTCAATTACCTATGGCCGCCAACCTCTATTGGCAACTCTATGAATGCCGTGACGGACTCAAGGTCAGGATGCTGGTGAATGAGAAAGCGGAGCCCTTCCCCTTCCCCCCCTGCTCAAGACAGGAACTCTGTGACTGGCGGGAAGTAAAGCAGCACTACAAACATGCGGATTATCAGGACCGAATGAAAAAAGCCTGCTTCGTTGATGAGCTCGATGCGCAACCACTCTCTTCCTCCATTCAGGAAATAGAGCTCTCAGCATCAGGCAACATGATTTAGAAAATGATGGCTAACCGCAGGGAATACATGGGAAGGCAAGACGGAAAACCAGCCACAAAAAAAAGCGGACAACATACATTGTCCGCTTTTTGAATCTGGTCGGAGCGAGAGGATTCGAACCTCCGACCCCCACAACCCCATTGTGGTGCGCTACCAGGCTGCGCTACGCTCCGACAACAACAAAACAGGGCGTAGCCCTTGTCAGCTGCGGGATGCATACTACGTCACCCAACCTGCTGATGCAAGATAGGGACATGCCGTACCTCCAACAAATGACGCCACCTCTTCAACCTGCCAAACTAGTCTCCCAGAGAAGGACCTGCTCCCTTGCCTGTCAGTCTGACTATAACACCTGATGACATACCGTTTTCAAATCCATGTTACAAACGCCGACTTACCCGTAAGAGATCCTCTTCTGCAATACAAAACCTGACAGAGAGAACAATCATGAAAAAAATGCTCGCACTGGTATGCGGCATGGCCGTAGTGGCGGTTATATTTGAGGAAGGGGCCAGGAACAAAGAACTGTCCAAGGCTTGGGCAACCATGCCAGAAGGCACAGGTGAAAAGCACAAGATTGCCGGTGGCATTGATGCGGAAGCCCTGATGCCCGAAAACCGGGACTACTACCAGTTCAACGGATCCCTGACTCCTCCCTCTGCAGTGAAGGAGTCCGCTGGCTGGTCCTGAAAGACGTCATCATCGCCTCTGAACAGCAGATTAAAGCCTTCAAGGATGTTCTCCATCACCCGAACAATCGACCACTGCAGTCAATTCACGCACGTCCAGTACTCCAGTAGCTTTAAACACACAAAGACGCATGAATACAAAAAAACGGCGCTAGCCGTTTTTTTGTATTCACCGATGGAGCGCCACTTGCAACGCCCGTTCAGCATGCAAGGTCGTAGTGTCATAGAGTGGCAAGGGAGTGTGATGCGGTTTGACCAACAATCCAATCTCAGTACACCCCAGGATAATCGATGCAGCCCCCTGGGCAGCCAACCGCTCAATAATGTTCAGGTATTGCTACCGAGACTCTTCAGTGACACGGCCCATGCAAAGCTCAGAATAAATGACTAGCCCGGATATTTCATAAATAAAGGCAAGTTCCGTCCAATCTGTTGGTACGATTGGCTTGACAAAAAAATGCTTCGGAAACAGCAAACCGGAACCTGCCATGACCTCATCTTCACAAGAG
>MUIA01000274.1 GCA_002084115.1 Oceanospirillales bacterium LUC14_002_19_P2
AACCGGTTGCGGTTGTTTTGCCAAAAGAGGACAGAAGGTAGTCAGAGTACAGCTCAATCAGATCGTGTTTCATACCGGCAATAATGCCGTATTTTCAGTCTTGTGCGTAACTTGAGTGAATAACATTATGGATGGCACCGGTCCCATGATGCGTGCTCATGAAACCGATGAAGTGAGTGATTACCAGAAGCCGTTTAACCTGCTGTACTGGCTGGTCGGCCAGCTCCTGTAACCTTCATGCCGGACATAATTTCCGGCATACCTCATTCCTTTCATGATTTGAACTACTGCGCATAAACCTTTTCACGGAGTTCCTGAAGCTTCATCGACAGGTAACGTGAACGACTTTTCTCATCAGGAAACTGCTCCATGGTCATCACCTCTTTGACCAGTTATGCTTCCAGTGTCTTATATTGCTGAAACTGCGGATCATCGGTTGGATCCTGACGTTGTTCCGCACTGGCCTGAACAGAGTTTTCGATTAACCTGGCCGCTTTTTCCTTAATAACGTCAGCATCTGTTTCAGTTTGATTCAGCCATGCCAGCTCCAGGAACAACGCTTCACCCGCTGAGATTTCAGCACGCTCTGCCATATCCTTGATATCTGTCATCACCTTTTCAGGATCAGTCTTCTCACCATTAAAAAAACGAATGACATCGTCATACTGCTGTTCACGCGACATCCATTGCTGATAAGCCTGTTCTGCGGCTTCCGGGCTAATACCGGCTACCTGTGCAACCGTTGTCCAGTTAAATTCGACATCAGGGGATTTTTCGGTAGTATCAGAGACTTGCGTTCTTTCTGTATTCAAACGGGAAATATCAGGCACCGGTTCAGGCAACAACCACTGCCAGCCCGCTACAATCATCACCAGTAATACCAGAAAACCCGTTATTCTTGTTTTCATTGTCATCTACCTGCAGGTATCAGGTTATTGTTGCTAATCTAACGAACAGCAATGACAGCACTTACTCACACTACAAAGATCACCGAACGGATGGCAAGCAGGAAATAAAAAAGCGGCTGTTTTGAGCCGCTTTTTCATTAAGACAAAAATACTGGTTCAGGCAAGCAGATCAATAAACAACCGAATAACAACACTGTTCACAATATCAATAAAGAACGCTCCAGCCAGCGGCACCACAATAAAGGCCTTGGGCGACGCACCATAGTGCTGCGTCACTGCCGTCATGTTTGCCATGGCATTCGGCGTTGCCCCCAAACCGATACCGACCATCCCTGAACTCATCACCGCTGCGTCGAAATCCCGACCCAGCAAGCGGTATACCACAAACCAGGTAAAGGTCAGCATCAGGCATGTCTGAACCATCAGCAAAATAAACAACGGTCCGGCCATACTGGCGAGGGTCCAAAGCTGCATGCTCATAAGCGACATCGCCAGGAACAATCCCAGGCAAACATCACTGATCACCGCCAGGGAAGGCACCGTCGACGACCACTGTTGCTTACGGAACACTTTGGGAATCAAGTTGGTCACCAAGATCCCGGCGAACAGGCACCCGACAAACTCCGGTATCTGTATACCCATACTGACAAGCCAACGAGCACTCGTCGCGCCAGCGACCATGGCCAATACCAGCGTAAACAACGCCAACAGGGTATTTTCCGCATCTATCGGCTCATGTTCCTCGTTATAACGGCTACCAATGGTGATGTGTTCTTTGCTGCTCGACTTGAGGCGGTTGATGCGAATCAATCGTTCCGCCAATGGTCCGCCGGTAAATCCACCCAGCACCAGGCCAAATGTGGCACAAACGGTACCCAGCTCCATGGCGTTGGTGATCCCGTATTTCTCGAAAACCGGCGCCCAGACGATCGCCGTTCCATGTCCGCCACTCAGGGACACCGAGCCGCTGATCAGCCCAATCAACGGATCAAGCCCCAGCAGGCTGGCAATCGTGACACCGACGGTATTCTGGAATAGCAATGCCAGAATCAGTAGCCCCAGGAATATCACCAGGGTTCTGCCGCCTTGTACCAAGGTGTCGAGCTTGGCAGAGAGTCCAAGGCTGGTAAAAAACGCCAGCAACAGGGAATCACGCAGCGTGGTATCAAAGACAACATCCACCCCTTCAACAGCATGGAGCAAACCAAGCACGATTGATGCAAACAACCCGCCCGTCACCGGTTCGGGAATATCATAATTACGGAAGAAAGGGACGCGTCGGTTAATGAACTTGCCGATAAACAGCACCAGAATTGCAATCAGCAGTGTCCTGTGGGTAGACAGCTCAACTACCAAACCAGACTCCTTTATCAGATGGGAAAGGCTGGTCTTCTGCCTGCATTCCCTCCCGGCAGTGTTCAGTCGTCCGCTCAGTTGGGGCGGGCATCATTCATGGGAACACCGAAAGATTGTGCAAACCAATAACGTTCACTGTGCACAATCCATGATCACGCTCGGGGAGTTTCTGGGAATGGAAACAAAGTACCAGGAAAAAAGGCTGGCAACGCTAACACACAGTAGGACACGTGTCATTGCTTTCCATGGTAACGACTATAGACCCGTTATCATGGTTTAGCTGGCTTAGGGCGCTAAAAAAGCCGGATAAATCCGGCTTTTTTATAGTTTGAATCCGTCAGAATCAGCCTTCGATACCAACAATCAACCAAGGGGCATTGGGCTGATTGAGATCCCGCTCCAGATGCCAGATATCGTGAATATCTTCTTCCGTCCCTTCGACGGTATCGCGGTAACGACCAGTAAAGCTGATACTGATCTGCGCTTTGCCGAGCAAGGTATCAGCACGCACAAGATCGGCATCCACATACATCACTTCAGTGTGCTGGTCACCCGCAAGCGATTGCCTCTCCTGTACCAGCTGTTCAAAGAGCTCTGGCGCCAGGTATTCCCGCAGGACGCTCTGGTCATTGCGATTCCAGGCTTCCTGCAGGGTGCGGTAATGCTCACGGGCGCCTTTCAGGAATGCTGTAAGGTCAAAACCCGGCGGCAGGTTCATGGGGACATCATTGTCTGAAAACCCCTGTCCCATGGCAGATACCGGTGTATTGCTGCCACCAGTCAGTTTCTCTGTGTCAAAACCGGCATCCGGGGTACTGCTATAACGGTTATCCATTGGGGCACCCATGGTGCTGCCAAAATGGTTAGACGACCCATGTCCAGCAAAAGCCGTACGACGCTTCATATTCCGGAACAGGGCAAACAGGCCAAATGCCAGCAAGCCGATGATAAGGAAATCCATGATCTGAAATCCGCTAAAAGCCCCACCGCCGAATAGCGAGGCCAGCAAACCACCTGCCAGCATGCCGCCCAGCAACCCGCCCCACAGACCGCGATTAGAGGATTTCTGCGTGCCCTGTGCAGACTGCTGAGAGGATTTCTGAGCATTCTGGGTGGTGGTTGATTTCTGGGTATTCTGGGAATTGCCAAACAGCCCACCGCCTGGCTGGCTCTTGCTGGGCGCCGGTGCCGTCTTGAACGACTTGCCGAAGCTCTTGCTGCCACCGAATTTCTTGGCTTCCACCATGGGGGCGGAAATCATCAGGGTGGCGGCCAGGAAAACGGTGAACAATGTTGTTATACGCTTCATGGTGCTCTGTTACTCACTGAACCAGAGTCGCCATGCTATGAGGTTTGCATATTTTTTCAACGTTTTTTACAGATAAACGCTGTTGACCTGCTTTTCACATCATAACAATTGGCCTTCAAACGGTATCCGCATTGAGTAGCGCTAAAAATGATGGAAAGTCCCGTAAATTCCGAAAGGCATTCTCATTATCCAGTTCATCTTTCAATGCTGGAGACTTCTCAATGGCGAGAGTGATATCACGCACTGCCGCCTCCTGCTGCCCCAGCTCCGCCTCGGCACAGGCACGTTGCCAGTATGCCAACGGATAATCCGCATCGTGCTCAATGGCCTGGTTTGAGAGCGACAAAGCCCAGCGGGTTTCTCCCAGGTCCATCAATACATCCGCCTTGTAAGTCAGTGCCTCCACGTCTTCAGGGTTAATTTCCAGGATCTGGTCATAAATGTTGATCTGTTCATGCAGGCTGGATTCCAGCCCCGCCCGCATCCAGAGCGAGTGGATCTGGTTTGTTTCCGAAATTTTTTCCTGGGCGGCAAGAATCTGCTCCGAACGCACCTTGAGTTTGCGCTCCACGTCATACAAACGCTGCTCATATTCCCCCGTCAATTTGGACACCTTGCGCTCAACAGTTGCCTCAACGTTTTCCTGGACTTCACGCAGGGAACGCCAGCCCAGCAAGACCAGAATGGACGCTGCCCCTGTGATGATAAAAAAGATATTGTTGGTCGTGTCCGTGGTATAACGCATAGCGCGATCCGAGGCATCCAGACGGGCTTCTGCCACTTTTTCCGCCATCTCTGCCCGCATAGCCTGCAACTGCTGACGCAACAGCTTCAGCTCATCCAGTATGTAACGCTCAATGAACGGCTTGTAGAGGGGTTCATCAATCGATTCCGCGACGGGGATTGGCTCCTGTGCCTGTACGTTACTCAGCGTAATCAGGATAAGCGTCAGGGTTGCCAGCAAAGAGTGTTTTATCATTTCAGGCCTATTCCTTCAGTCCATAAAATACAGCGTAGAACGCCTGTTCAAATTAAAAAGGCTTTTCCTGTCATGGCATGAAGATTGTCGTCGTATCTGCCAAACATTCAGTGATCGAATCCGACCCTGTTTTCTTTTTATGCCTCATTTTTACCTTATCCGTCTGACGTTATCGTGACAGCGAAACACCACTAAACCAGTGCGATATATCGCACTCTAGCCACACAGAACCGCTCTGTTCTTGCTGTCACCAGACTGCCCCCGTTAATATCAACTATGTTTTCGGCCATTTTCATGGTCTGCGATCATTTCCGAGGACGATCTCTTGCACGTACATATTCTGGGTATCTGTGGCACCTTCATGGGCAGCCTGGCGCTGCTGGCCAGGGAACTGGGCATTCATGTCACCGGTTCTGACCAGAACGTTTACCCTCCCATGAGCACCCAGCTCGAAGAGCAGGGCATTGCACTGGTGGAAGGCTACAGTCCGGAGCAGTTCAATCCCCGCCCTGATCTCGTTGTGATCGGGAATGCCATGTCCCGCGGCAACCCTGCCGTCGAATTTGTGTTGAACGAAGGGATTCCCTACACCTCCGGCCCCCGGTTCATGGCTGACCATATCCTCAGGGATCGCTGGGTCATGGCGGTGGCGGGCACCCATGGCAAAACCACCACATCTGCCATGCTGGCTGTCATCCTTGAACATGCCGGCATGTCACCGGGATTCCTGATTGGCGGCGTACCGGCAGATTTTGGTCTTTCAGCCCGCATGGGAAGTACTCCTTTCTTTGTGATCGAGGCGGACGAATACGACACCGCCTTTTTCGACAAACGTTCCAAATTTGTACATTACCGACCTCGCACGGCCATTCTGAACAACCTGGAATTTGATCATGCGGATATCTTTGAGAATCTCGGTGCTATCCAGAAACAGTTCCACCACCTTGTCCGAACCATTCCCGGCAATGGCCTGATTATCAAACCGGCGGATGACGCCAACCTGAATGCCGTCATCGACATGGGCTGCTGGAGCAACATCAGCAACATGGGGCCAGACAGCGACTGGCAGGCCATTCCTATTGTCGACGATGGTTCTCATTTTGCCATCAACCATTGCAGCACAACGCAGGGCGAAGTCTGCTGGAGCCATACCGGGCGTCATAATATGCATAACGCGCTGGCTGCGATCATTGCCGCACGGCATGTCGGCGTGCAGCCGGCCCTTGCCTGTGAGGCACTGTCCGGATTTCGCGGTGTGAAACGTCGAATGGAATTACTGGCAGAAATCGACGGCATCTCTGTGTATGACGACTTCGCTCACCACCCCACCGCCATTGCCACCACGCTGGAAGGCCTGCGGGCCAGAGTTGGCACAGACACTACGATTCACGCCGTCATTGAACCCCGCTCGAACACCATGAAAATGGGTATCCACAAAGGCCACCTGGCCGCAGCGACTGCCTCCGCCAGCCATGTCACCTGGTATGAGCCCGAAGGATTGGGATGGTCATTGCCAGACGAAATTGCCCACAGTCCGGTACCGGCTAACGCTGATGCCGATATTGATCACATTGTGTCAACGCTGGTAAATCAGGCTAAGTCGGGAGATCACCTGGTGATCATGAGCAACGGCGGTTTTGGCGGCCTGCACCAGAAGCTGATTACCGCCCTGAACCAAAAGGCATCCGCATGAGTCAGATGCCCGAACAGCCACAAACCGTCACTCTGGCGCTAACCGGTGCTTCCGGCGTTCAATATGGCCTGCGATTACTGGAATGCCTGGTTGCCGCCAATCGGCAGGTGTACTTCCTTCTCTCCAAGGCAGCTCGGGTGGTTATTGCCACGGAAACCAACCTGAAGCTGCCTTCGAATCGTCAGGAACTGCAGGCGTTCCTGACAGACCGCTACCGCGCTAAACCTGACCAGATTCGTGTACTGGGCAACGAACAATGGATGTCAGCTGTCGCCTCCGGCAGTGGAGCACCATCACAGATGGTGGTTTGCCCGGCCAGTACCGGCACATTGTCGGCCATCGCCACCGGTGCGAGTAACAATCTGATCGAACGCGCCGGAGATGTTGCCCTGAAAGAACAACGTCAGTTGATCATCGTGCCCCGGGAAACCCCCTACTCAGCGATACACCTGGAGCACATGCTGTCACTGACTCGCATGGGTGCAGTCATTCTTCCGGCCAGCCCCGGTTTTTATAACCAGCCTGCAACGGTGGATGATATGGTGGACTTCATAGTTGCCAGAATTCTGAATCATCTGGGAATCGCTCAGAACCTGATGCCAAGGTGGGGGGAGTAATCCACACTCCCCATCAGGCTGCGTTGATCAAGGCCAGCGTGTTATCCAGCATACGAACGGAAAATGCCCACTCATTGTCGTACCAGGCCATCACCTTAACCTGCTGTCCCTGCACCTTTGTCAGGCTCGCATCAAACACGGACGATGCCGGATTATGGTTAAAATCCATGGAGACCAGTGACTCATCATTGACAGCCAGCACAGGGTTTTTCTGACTGCCGCTTCGTACTGCGTCATTCACCTCTTCAACCGTTGTCGTACGGCTGGCAACAAAACAGAAATCCACCAATGATACATTGATGGTGGGAACCCTCACCGCCAGCCCGTTTATTTTTCCCGCCAGATCAGGCAATACCAGTCCCACTGCTTCCGCCGCACCGGTTTTCGTGGGAATCATATTCAGCGCTGCGGCCCGTGCACGATAAAGATCAGAATGGTAGACGTCAGTCAGACGCTGATCATTGGTATAAGCATGAATGGTCGTCATCAGGCCGGAATCAATACCCACGGCGTCATGCAGTACCGCCGCAACCGGCGCCAGACAGTTCGTGGTACAGGATGCACAGGAAATAATCCGATGTGCTGATGTGAGTATGCTGTCGTTCACGCCATACACAATAGTTGCGTCAGGATCCTTGGCAGGGGCAGAAATAATCACTTTTGAAGCCCCGGCTTCCAGATGTTTGCCAGCACCTGCCTGATCCCGAAACACACCCGTACATTCGTGGACCACCTCAACACCCAGAGATTGCCAGGGCAAACGGGCAGGATCTTTTTCTGAATAACAACGGATGGGTTCGCCATCAACCGTGAGGCAATCGCCTTCTACACCAACGCTACATCCAAACCGACCATGCGTCGTATCATACTGAAGGAGATGCGCATTGATCCGGGCATCCCCCAGATCATTGATAGCAACCACCCTGATGCCTTTCTGCCGATAACCGTGCTCATAGACCGCTCTGAGCACATTGCGTCCGATTCTGCCGAAACCGTTAATAGCCAGATTGATTTCGCGCATTTTACACACCTTTTGTCGTTTATTAGCTCACGCAAGCAACAGGCACGCCTCGTTGCTTCCTAGCTTTTAAAAGTAGATGACTCAGGGGGAAAGGGCAGGATTTAGTACCTGGGCAGGATCTAATTGCTTCAGCCAACTGGCCACAGCATCCAGCATCACGGCCAGAGACTGATCTTTCGTGATGCCCGGCGCAACCGTTTCCAGATAAAACCCATCAGCCAGTTCATCCCGCACCACCGCATGTTGATAAGCGGCATGGGGCTGTGTGGACACCATTAATACCGAGCCTGCTGTTGGACGATTCTGCAGCCAGCTCCTGACCGTATCCCGGGTGTTCGGACGAAGCCAGTGCTGATGCTGCCAGGTTCTTGCGGTATCAATAAAATCTACGGGCAGTTTGCGCATGGACTGGGGCAGATCCGCATACAGGTACAACAACCGCGCGGCTTCTGTTTCATGCATGGGAGCTGCATCACCGGAAAAGTGGGCAACATCGGTTTTCTGTTGGAGGGACTTCATCAATGACTGAAAATGATCAGCGGAGGGATCCAGCGGTCGTTGCCCCGTCAGAAAGACCAGACGGTTGAACCGTACCCCTTCACGCCATAATTCCGCCAGATAGTGAATACGCTCTAACATGCCCGGACAGGTTGCCCCCAGGATGACACCATAGTCATATTGTTCTTTGACGGGTTTGAGCGCCTGAACAAAACCCAGTTGTCGCAGGTCTTCCTGTACTTGAGTTTCCTTATCGGGAGACAAGTCCAGCTCAGCCAGTTCCCAGCGTTCCTGCCCTGGTTTACGCGCCCAGCGTGAAAACCCTTGAGCAGCACCACGCCAGTCCCGGCTGACGGACATATTCAGATGTTCCTGTAGTGAGACCATTGCCTCCGGCACTGACAATTCCTCTGTCATTCCCTGACCTGTAAGGAAGAGTGTGATCAACAGCAGTACCACGGCCATCACGCCGGATCGATAGACCGTTTGATGCCTGCGAATAACTGCCTTCTTCATACGCATTTACTGCTTGGCTGGCACTGCATCCAGATGAAGTGCCAGCCATACGGTTTCCTCTTCGGGTGATGTCCATTCCACCCGGTGGCGGCAATGGGCTGGCAGGAGAATATAGTCGCCGGCTTCCATGTTTACCAACGCATCCTGGCCGTCAATTCGCAGCTGTGCGGCACCCCTAACGACCATATACCCACTCATCTTGCACTTGGTCATACCACTCACCTTCTGGCGTGATGTGTCCACGGGACAGGATACGCTCAAGCTTCACACCCTTGCGCTCCAGCAAAGGCTCGAAATATTCATCATCCGTTTGATACAGGCGTTGCGCAAAGAGGTTGTCGAGTTTCATGGGCGGGCTCAGTTCCAAAACAGCAAATACTGACCTACTGAATTATCAGGTTTGGGGCGACACTGGCAAGAAAAGGAATGCGCCCTCTCTATTGAGGGCCATTATGAGGCATCTGCACAGCCTTACCGGCGATCTCGGTAAAATGGGTGTCCAGCTCCGGGAGCGACCAGTCCTCTGGATATTTTTGCGCCAGCGCTTCAAGCAGAGCGGAATACTGTTGGGACGGTTTGTTCAAGAGGTACAGCAGGAAGGTGTAGATCCTGTCCCCCACCTGCTTGTTAAAGGCCTGCTTCTGCTCATCGGTAATCGTACCCTTACCGTGAAGCTCATCCACAATGCCATTTTCGAGACAGTTGGCAGCAATGATCAGCGCCAGTTGCTTGACGGTATCTTCGTTCATCCTGAACGCACCTTCCTGATGGTTATATATAAAAGCTAGCTGGAAACCACCGTTGATCAAGCCATCACCGGATATTTCCATGCCGAAGAAAACCAACTCAGGTCACAGAACAACCGGCCGCCATGGATTGCTCAGGCATCAGAAGACGACATTGACTGCCATCCTCGGTTTCGGCACACAACAACATGCATTCTGAGAGTTCACCGCGCATTTTGGCTGGTTTCAGGTTAGTGACTCAAGTTACGCACAAGACTGAAAATACGGCATTATTGCCGGTATGAAACACGATCTGATTGAGCTGTACTCTGACTACCTTCTGTCCTCTTTTGGCAAAACAACCGCAACCGGTTTGTC
>MUIA01000389.1 GCA_002084115.1 Oceanospirillales bacterium LUC14_002_19_P2
GTTAATAACGAAATCGCATCAATGAAATTTTGAAAGAGCCTGGAATTCATAACAGTCATCCCCTGATAGCCGGATGGTTCAGGGAGTATAGGTCAACCAACCATCAGGGGTAACTTAGCCGCTTCACCGGGTGAAAAACGAGCATCCTGGCGCATATACGCCAGATAAGGTTCCACCAGACCAATCCTCCGGGCACCCATTTCCCGAAGGTTCTCGACCAGGAAAAAAAGACGCAGGAGTTTGGTATCAGGATCATTCAGTGTGCATTGAACCACCACATCACGCCCCTAGCAGTCACTGAGAACATTCAGACAGGTTTCTCCATCGGGGAACTGTCGCCACTCCAGTTCGCAAGCCTCATAGTCAAGACTCGCTAACATGCTCTCAAACAGCGAACGATTATCATCCATTAAAACCAGTAGTGCTTTGTTCATCGCCATCGTACACCTGTCGCCTGAGAATCGGTGAAATACCCGCCAGAGCATAGAGCTTATGAGTGTAGAAAGAATCCCCTGCCTGTAAATAGATTCAGATCAACGGGTATTCTTTTCACCATGAATGATCACCTGACCGGTTGCAGCTTACGGACTCAATGCGTCATGACGAAAACAGTTTCAACAAACTGTTTAACGATTAGACAGTGAGCAATGCCTGGATATTGTCACACGAGCAAGAAACCGGGCTGTCTCATTCTGGAGAGCTTGAGAAAAATCAGTATTCTTCAGTATTAAAAGGCAAATCGCAGGGCAAGCGATCGGGTAAAGCATCGTATTTATCCTGACAGATGGAGGATAATGGCACTACAGATGGCCAAAAAACTCTGACACCTTCAAGCTTGCCGGACCAATGATCTGTTGATCAAACAATGACGCGTTATCAACTTCATCCAGGTTTAGCAAAATGGTCTTGGCCCCATTTTGCTTGGCCTCCAGGACAAAACCCGCTGCCGGATAGACATTGCCGGACGTGCCAATGGCAACAAAGAGATCACAGTCAGCCAGCGCGTCATAGATCGTATCCATATACAACGGCATTTCGTTAAACCAGACAATATGGGGACGCAGATTTCCAGCTACCCCGCAGCAACGGCAGCGTGACTCCGGCAAGATATCCCCTTTCTGCGGTGCAATCTCACCGGTCACGACACAACGTGCTTGCCGTAACTCACCGTGCATATGAAGTAGATTTTCTGATCCGGCCCGTTCATGCAGATCATCGACGTTCTGGGTCACCAGTAGGAACTGTCCATCAAAACGTCGCTCAAAATCTGCCAGTGCGCGGTGCGCGGCATTTGGCTCGACGCTGGCTAGCTGTCGCCGGCGCTGGTTGTAGAAATCCTGTACGAGGGCGGGATTGCGGGCAAAACCTTCCGGTGTCGCCACATCTTCAATCCGGTGGTCTTCCCACAGACCGTCACTGGCCCGGAAAGTGCGCAGGCCAGATTCCGCTGAAATGCCCGCCCCCGTCAGCACGACCACCGAACGATACCCTGCCATGGTTTCCCCTGATTATTGTTTCCGTTGATAGACTGTGGAGAAATACACTTTCTTCTCGCTGTTCGCTGAAAGATCGACCGTCAACGCACCATCATCTGCCAACTCAACCCCCTTGAGCTGATCGACTCGCAGAAGATCACGATCTTCATCCATGATCCGCAGCTGAATCATCTCATTCTTCCGGTTTCTGATTACCAGCTGCCAGGAAACGATCAATTGATTGACCTGCTGCCGCACATCCAGCCGACTGCGCTCAACCTCTACGGTATAAGCTTCCCCCTGCCCCAGCAGCACCTGTGAACCGGCTGCGGATTGTTCCAGCATGCTTTCGCCGGTCATAAACAGCCGACCGTCACTGTCTTCCTCGAATACCCGTACCCTTCCCGCCGGTAAATCAGCCGGTGCAGTGAATCGAATCATCTGGATGGGGTGCCCCTGTACCGGCCGGTTGCCAGGCTGGGACTGTCCGTAAAAACGGTACTGATAGTAATGACCACCTTTCAGATCATCCATGACCGACAAACGGATTTTCTGCCGACTGCGTGGCGGCAGGTTATGGTTACCCGGTACAGCAGTAAAATAGAGATCGCCCCGACGTCGCGACTGATTATCCATCTCTGCCATGCCGGAAGCATAACTTCGCGCCATCATCACCTGGGGCACCGCACCGGTTTCCCCGGATGCCAGCTGGATCACCGCCTGTTGGTAATCGCTGTCAGAGTTATTGGCCAGAAGCGCATCATGGATCAAGGTCATACCCTTGCCCTCGTTATCCGTGATCAGCTGATACCAAGTCTGGTAACCCAGATTCTGGTTGATATACGACACCGAAACCGAACTTGCCGGTTTATCAAGACTGAAATCAGCCACGAGGGGCGGCGCCAAACGTTGGTTGCCCAAAGGGCCACGATCAAGACTGCGAATCATGACATCACGATCCGCCGAAAAGACTTCCTGCCGTCCCGATGCCCATTGCAGGATACCGGTGCCATTGCGCCAGTAGACCAGCCGCCCCGTACTGGGCGCTTCGACACCGTTACGATAAACCTCCACCTCATTACCCAGCATGCCGGCAATCAATTGCTCACGATTGTCAGGCGGCTGAAGCCAGCTGATACTATCCGCGTAGGTATCACCGCGTTTACTTTCCGTCCACAGCTGCAGGCTGTCTATTTGCCAGGAATGGTAATCGGGTCGTAAGGACAATTGACTCTGCCCCGCAGGCAGCCGGGCGGGCACTTTTTGCTCAACAACGCCCTGATCGGTATAGAGAATCAGCTGGGTTTCCGTGTTATCAGCACCGGGCTCCAGTTTAATGGTTTCTGTAGCCATAACACTGCCCGATAACAGAATGGCAGCCGCCAGCAGGATGGGTGAGGTGACACGACAGGCCATGGGAAGTTTCCGCTAGTTAACGACCTCTGCAAGTATCCGCTTCCGTACCCATTACCGCAACTACCCGAATCCCTATCGGAACAACCACTAATTCCAAGGTAATTGCATCAGAAATAAAACAACCATGCGTGATCACATCACCAACCATCACAGGAATCCTTGATTGTTTCTGTTTCCCTGATCTATTACGATGCCCGGTTTTACAGAAATCTCATCAATACCGATGGAAAACACCGCTCGTTCACTAGGCAAAACGACTGGAATCCTAGCTGCAGCGCCGGCGCATACCCTTTGGTTCCTGGTCGCCCTGCACATACTGGTGATCTCGGCCAGTAATTACCTGGTTCAGCTGCCCTTTACTCTGTTTGGCTTTCACGTCACTTGGGGCGCGTTCACCTTCCCGCTGGTTTACGTCGCCACGGACCTGACCGTTCGCGTCTATGGCGCCCCCCTGGCACGTCGCATTATTGCCCGTGTCATGCTACCTGCACTGTTGGTGTCGTATGGGATCTCGGTGATGTTCCATCAAGGCACTTTTCAGGGCTTAGGCACACTGAGCGAGTTCAACCTGTTTGTGGCGCGAATCGCCTTTGCCAGTTTCTCTGCTTATATGGCGGGTCAGCTGTTGGATGTCACGGTTTTCAACCGTTTGCGTCGGCTTAAAGCCTGGTGGGCTGCTCCCACGGCATCGTCGTTTATCGGTAACGCACTGGATACTGTCGTTTTCTTTGCCGTGGCGTTTTATAACAGCACCGATGCTTTCATGGCCACGCATTGGGTCGAAATCGCCTGGGTAGATTTTGGATTCAAAATGCTGATCTCAGGGGTACTGATGCTTCCGCTTTATGGCGTCATCCTGTCAACCCTGCAGCGTTACATCACCATGACACCCGCCCAGAAAGCCCCTTCACTCAATAACATCTGATCAATTGGCAGCATGGACAGGTTGATGGAACCTGTCCATGGGGCACACTTCTCCCAATCAAATAAAACTATCCCGATCATTAATAGCATTGATTGGGGTTATCTGAATGCGCTCTCCATACTGACATCAAACCCACTCGATCACGATCTAATTTGATCCGCAAACCAGGTATCCCATTACGATTCAACAAGGAGAGACATGATGATTCCTGCCATCAAAGTGAAGGATTATATGCAGACCAGTATTAAGGGCCCTTTTCCAGGTTGGCGGATCATTTCAGAGCCTCCTGTCTTATTTTCAGATAAAGGTAATCCAGGTCATTGTACCCACACGCTTTATAGATAATGCGTTTGATTACCCCGTTAAAGG
>MUIA01000011.1 GCA_002084115.1 Oceanospirillales bacterium LUC14_002_19_P2
TGGGGTTGCCGACATGTCTGATCCTTCAGAAGTTTTGATCTATACAAATCAATCGTCTTCTAAAGGCTATTTCTGTTGCAATCCCTCACTTTTCATCCGCCAACCTGTAAAAGCACCGTTTTTTCTTCATCATCGGTTCCACCCGGGCGCATGAAACTCCATTATACGACGTAGCTATACAACAATGTGCAAATATCATGATTGACTGGAAAACCATCGATACCGTCCTGTTTGACATGGACGGCACCCTGCTGGATCTGCATTTCGACAATTACTTCTGGTTGCAGTTTATCCCTGAAAAATACGCCGAAAAGCACAGTATCTCCCTGGAAAAAGCCCATGCCGAAGTGGATGTCTGGATGCAGGAGACCATGGGCACCCTGAGCTGGTACTGCCTGGATTTCTGGGATAAAACGCTCGGTCTGGAAACCGCACTATTGAAACAGGAGCTAGTGCATCTCATTACCCTGCGCCCCCATGTAGACGAATTGCTCAGTGCCCTGAAGGCTGCCGGCAAACATATTGTTCTTATCACTAACGCCCACCAGGACAGCCTGTCCCTGAAAATGGAGCGCATCTCCTTAGCGCACTATTTTGACCGTCTGATTACCTCTCACCAATTCGGTTACCCCAAGGAAGACCAGCGTTTCTGGGAGGCGTTAAAGGCCGATGAGCCCTTTAACCGGGAACGGACACTGTTCGTCGACGACAGTATTCCCATACTTCGGTCCGCCCGTGAGTATGGCATCCGTGAGCTGCTGGCGATTAAGCATCCTGACAGCAAAAAAGGCGCCAAAGATACCGAGGAATTCCCCGCTATCGACCAGTTTACGGAACTATTACCCGTTCCCTGATTCAAACCTGCAGGACCTATGAAAAACGACGACTCAACAGCAAAAATGCGGCTTGATAAATGGCTCTGGGCCGCGCGTTTCTATAAAACCCGCAGTATCGCCAAGCAGGCCATCGACGGCGGCAAAGTACACGTCAACGGTGGCCGCGCCAAGCCCGGGCGCGAACCCCGGTTGGGCGACGAAATCAAACTGCGCCAGGGCTGGGATGAGAAAACGGTCATTATTCGTGCGTTGTCGGATGTCCGTCGTACCGCGACAGAGGCTCAGCAACTTTACGAAGAAACACCAGAAAGCATCCGTCAACGGGAAGAAGGCGCCGCACAACGCAAAGCCCTGAGGGGCAGCACTCCTGTTCCTGAAAAGCGACCAGACAAAAAGCAACGCAGAGATCTGGAGAAACTGCGTCAGCAAAACCTGGCCGAATAGCAGCGATTCATCACACTCTGGCCGCTGCCCATCCACCGGCGGCCAGACGTCACTCATATCAATATTCAATAAATCCGCAAGAAGAAACCGTATCAACTTGCGGGTTATACGGATCATCATCTAGGCTGCAGACACCGAAACAAACTGGCTATTCACACTACGGCGAAGCCTTACCGGCTCTCGTCTGGCTGTGCTCAGAGACGTGCCCTATGCCGACCACACCATCCGATTCCGGGAAGGGTTCTCCCCACTCTCAACCGATGATCCGCGCGTCCTCCCTTTCCCTACTTGAGCGTATTGGCAAGAAGATCCCTGACCCTGTCATTATTTTTTTGGGGTTGTACGTGATCTGTTTGCTGGCGTCTGTTTCATTGGCAGGAAGGGAGTTCACCACCCCCAGCGCCACCGGGAGTGATATTACCCACAGCATCCGAAACATGCTGGAATTGGACAATATTCGCTGGATTTTTGATAACGCCCTGCTACAGAACTGGCTGACCTTCGGTCATGGAATTCGGCCCTTTTCCAGGTTGGCGGATCATTTCAGAGCCTCCTGTCTTATTTTCAGATAAAGGTAATCCAGGTCATTGTACCCACACGCTTTATAGATAATGCGTTTGATTACCCCGTTAAAG
>MUIA01000305.1 GCA_002084115.1 Oceanospirillales bacterium LUC14_002_19_P2
TCTTGTGAAGATGAGGTCATGGCAAGTTCCGGTTTGCTGTTTCCGAAGCATTTTTTTGTCAAGCCAATCGTACCAACAGATTGGACGGAACTTGCCTTTATTTATGAAATATCCGGGTTAGTCATTCGTCAAGTGTATTTCCTGTAATCCAGACAAATTGTCAGGTTTTGGCAAGAAATCTGGAACTTCTTTCGATGGAAATGATGTTTGTCAGTAATTTCCGCAGTCAGCATGCCTCTGCAAAGAACAGCTACTACATTGGATAGTCATTATTTCAGCGACAGAAACTTTTGTTGCGAATCGATTGTCTAAAACTCCAGAAAGGAGCTTAATTTATGCAGGGAAATACCACCGTTCTTATCACATTTGTTGCCTATTTCACCGTTATGCTGGGAATAGGCTATGAGGCTTATCGACGCACTGCCACGTCCTCAGACTACTTCCTTGGAGGGCGTTCACTCGGGCCGTGGACAGCTGCCCTGAGCGCCGGTGCATCGGATATGAGCGGCTGGTTACTGCTGGGGTTACCGGGCTATGCCTTTATGGCTGGGCTTGAGGCGTTTTGGCTGGGGGCAGGGTTATTACTGGGTACCTGGCTGAACTGGATGCTTGTGGCGAAACGCCTAAGAATCTACAGTAAAGCGCTGGGAGACTCACTGACCTTGTCGGAATATTTCTCCAATCGATTCAATGATCGCAGCAAAGTGCTACAACGCCTCTCTGCGATGTTTATCCTGCTCTTTTTCCTTTTCTATACCAGCTCAGGCCTGGTCGCCGGAGGCAAGCTGTTTGAGACAGCCTTTGGTCTGGATTATCGGTGGGCGGTGATCCTGGGTGCCGTCAGTGTCATCTCCTACACCCTGTTTGGTGGCTTTTTAGCGGTTTGCTGGACTGACCTGGTTCAGGGGTTGTTAATGTCTGCAGCACTGGTCATTGTGCCGCTGGTCGCCCTGGATTTCAGTGGGGGCATTGGTCATGTTGTCACGACCATGCATATGAAAAACCCTGAATTGCTGAATATCATGACGGATGTGTATGGTAATCCACTCAGTACGATCACCATCCTGTCATTGTTGGGATGGGGGCTAGGGTACTTTGGGCAACCGCATATTCTGGCACGTTTCAAGGCGGTTAAGTCGGTGGAGGATATGCCGGCAGCGCGGCGAATTGCGGTGACATGGACGGGCTTTTGTATACTCGGCGCCTTCTTGGTCGGTTTGGCAGGCATGGTCTACGTCGATGCACACCCCGGGATTATTCTGGAAGACCCTGAACAGATCTTTATGTTGCTGGTCAGCAGCCTGTTTAATCCGCTGGTGGCCGGTATCCTGCTGGCGGCAATCCTGGCGGCGATCATGAGTACGGCAGACTCGCAGCTGCTGGTCTGTTCTACAGCGTTTGCCGAGGATCTCTATCGTGACATGTTCCGCAGCGAGGCAACTCAGCAGGAAATCTTGCAGGTAGGGCGGGTTTCGGTGGTTGTGATATCCATCATAGCCTGTTTGCTGGCAATGAATCCTGACAGCAATGTTCTGGGGCTGGTTTCCTACGCCTGGGCCGGGTTTGGTGCCGCATTTGGTCCTGCCCTGTTGATCAGCCTGTTCTGGAAGCGAATGACGCGCAATGGTGCCTTGGCCGGTATTTTGGTGGGGGGGGTTACCGTTGTTGTCTGGAAGCAGTTGACGGGAGGATGGTTCGATCTTTACGAGATAATACCGGGTTTTGCCTTCTCATCCATCGCTATTGTGGCGGTCAGCCTGTTTGTTGGACGGGTGCCTGTCAACACATCCTTTGGAGGCTGTTGCAAAAGCCCAATTCAGTGGCATAGGCGATGACCTTATTCTGCAATAGCACCTTATGCTGCTCTCAATATATTCTCTACCTCTTTTTCATGGCAATGCAGATCACCTC
>MUIA01000088.1 GCA_002084115.1 Oceanospirillales bacterium LUC14_002_19_P2
AATATTCTCAAAACCTTCGGGTAACTGTGGTCGGCGAGACATCGTTTCAAAGAGAATTCGTTGATGATGCCTAAGGATAGCTGGCATCAGGCTTAGGACTTAGAAAATACGATTGGTATAAGCGTCCTGTTGTTCCCGGGCTATGGCGCGGTGGCCAATGTCATTCCGGTAATAGCAGTCCTGCCAGTCAATGGATTTAACCCCTTTGTAGGCGTTTTCTTGTGCCTGAGCGACGGTGTCCCCCAGTGCGGTGACACATAGCACTCGGCCGCCATGGGTGGTGACATGATCGCCTTCCAGGCGGGTGCCAGCATGGAACACTTTGGCGTCGCCAGTACTTCCCAGTCCCTGGATAATGTCGCCTTTCTTGTAGGCTTCAGGGTATCCGCCGGCGGCCATCACCACACCCAGGGCAACCTGTGGATCCCACTCTGCTGAAGCTTCATTGAGGCGACCTTCCGCTCCGGCCAGGCAAAGCGCAATGAGATCAGACTTCAGGCGCATCAGAATCGGCTGGGTTTCCGGATCACCGAAGCGGCAATTGTATTCCAGCACCTTGGGTGTGCCGTCCGCGGCAATCATCAGTCCGGCATACAGGAAACCACTGTAACGGTGTCCTTCAGTCGCCATGCCTTTGACGGTAGGAATGATGACTTCCTCCATGGCGCGTTTATGCAGTGCCGGTGTCACGACGGGAGCAGGGGAATAGGCGCCCATACCACCGGTATTGGGACCGGTATCACCGTCATCACGGGCCTTGTGATCCTGGCTGGTGGCCAGTGGCAGGATGTTTTCACCGTCCACCATGACAATGAAGCTGGCTTCCTCGCCGGTCAGGAATTCTTCGACAACCACTCGGTGACCCGCATCACCAAACGCATTACCCGCGAGCATGTCCTCAACGGCGGCGATAGCTTCTTCTTCTGTCTGGGCCAGTATCACGCCTTTACCTGCCGCCAGGCCATCAGCCTTAACGACAATGGGCGCGCCCTGTTCCCGAATATAGGCCTTGGCAGGCTCAATCTCGGTGAAGTTGGCATAGGCGGCGGTGGGAATGTTGTGCCGGGCCAGGAAGTCCTTGGTAAAGGCCTTGGAGCCTTCGAGTTGTGCAGAACCTTTGTCGGGCCCGAAGATAGCCAGGCCTTCCTGGCGGAAACGATCCACAATGCCGGCTACCAGCGGCGCTTCCGGGCCGACGATGGTCAGGTCAATCCCCTTGTCTTTGGCGAAATCAACCAGTCGGTCGAAATCAAGTACGTCGATGGCGACGTTACTGACCCCTGGCTCTAACGCGGTACCCGCATTACCGGGTGCGACATAGACTTCGTTGATGCCTTTGGAGGCTGCTGCTTTCCAGGCCAGTGCATGTTCGCGACCGCCACTGCCGATGATCAGTATGTTCATGTCCTGTTTCCCTTGTTGTGTGCCTCCGGGTCACCCGGAGGCGTAGCCTGATATGATTTCCCACAAACTGCTGGAAGCCATTGGTAACGTGACCATTACCGGCATAGGTTTCGTATGGCTGCCAAAAACAGGTATCAGTGACGGAAGTGGCGCATACCGGTAAAGACCATGGCCATACCAGCTTCATTGGCGGCTTCGATGACTTCTTCGTCACGCATGGAGCCGCCAGGCTGAATCACGGCAGTGATGCCTGCGCTGGCCGCGGCGTCAATACCATCGCGGAAGGGGAAGAAGGCATCGGATGCCATGACCGACCCTTTGACTTCCAGCCCTTCATCCGCTGCCTTGATGCCGGCAATACGGGCACTGTACACACGGCTCATCTGACCGGCACCAATACCAATTGTCTGCTGATTACGGGCATAGACAATGGCATTGGACTTGACGAATTTGCCGACCTTCCAGGCAAACACCAAGTCACGGAGTTCGTCTTCGGTGGGCTGGCGCGCGGTGACAATCTTCAGTTCTTCTTCGGTGACGCGACCCAGGTCGGCATCCTGCACCAGTAGACCGCCATTGACGCGCTTGAAATCCAGCCAGGTCGTGGCAATGTTTGGCAATTCACCACAGGTCAAAACGCGGATGTTCGGCTTGGCGGCCAGAACAGTCAGGGCATCGTCCTGGGCAGAAGGTGCAATGATGACTTCGACAAACTGACGGTCAAGGATCGCCTTGGCGGTCTGCGCATCCAGTGTCCGGTTGAAGGCGATGATGCCGCCAAAGGCTGAGGTGGGATCGGTCGCATAGGCGCGATTGTAAGCTTCAAAGCAGTCTGTACCCGTTGCCACGCCACAGGGGTTGGCGTGCTTGACGATGACACAGGCCGGCGTGTTGAAGCTTTTCACGCATTCCAGTGCGGCGTCGGTATCGGCCACGTTGTTGAAAGAGAGTGCTTTCCCCTGTAGCTGGCGGGCTGTCCAGACACTGGCTTCTTTGGCGTTTTTGTCTACATAGAACGCCGCTTTCTGGTGCGGATTCTCACCGTAGCGCATGTCCTGCGCTTTCACCATCTGCAGGTTGAAGGTGTTGGGGAAATCTTGCTTCTGTTCAGGTTGTTCCGGGTTTATGCAGCCCAGGTAGTTGGCGATAGCCGCATCATAGCTAGCGGTATGCTCAAACGCTTTGACGGCCAGCTCGAAGCGGCGCTGTTGTGACAGCCCCTTCATAGCCTTCAGTTCGTTCAGCAGGTCGTCATAATCGCTGTTGTTGACGACAATCGCTGTGTAAGTGTGGTTTTTGGCGGTGGAGCGAACCATGGTCGGGCCGCCAATATCGATATTCTCAATCGCAGTTGCCAGGTCGCAGTTTGGGCGGGCGATGGTGGCCTCGAAGGGATAAAGGTTGACCACCACCATATCGATAGGCTGGATGCCATGGGCTTCCATCACGGCGTCATCCTGTCCACGACGGGCCAGGATGCCTCCATGGATTTTCGGGTGCAGGGTTTTGACCCTGCCATCCATCATTTCCGGAAAACCGGTGTAGTCCGATACCTCGACAGCAGGAATGTCGTTGTCCCTGAGCAGTTGCCAGGTGCCCCCTGTTGAGAGAATCTCGACGCCCAGCCCGTGCAGTCCCCGGGCAAACTCAACAATACCGGTCTTGTCGGAAACGCTGATCAACGCACGACGGACAGGACGGATATCGGTTGTTTGTGCCATTGTTGCTTCGCTCATTGCTGTTTTACCGTGAATGCTTCAGTCCTTCAGGGAAGGAGCACTAACCATTACATGCACTCAATCTGTTGTTTTGTTATTCGCTGACGGTCCTTGTGATAAAGAAAAAGGCGGAATACGTCCGCCTTTTTCTGATGTGCTCCTTACAGTAATCCGTGCTGCTTGAGCTTTTTGCGCAGTGTCCCGCGGTTCAGTCCCAGCAGGTTGGCTGCCCGGGTCTGGTTGCTCTTGACATAGGTCATGACGGTTTCAAGCAGTGGCGCTTCCACTTCGGAAAGCACCATCTTGTAGACATCAGTGACATCCTGTCCGTCCAGATGGGCGAAATAGTTATTCATCGCTTTTTCAACACTATCCCGCAGGGTCTGGGTCTCCTGCGCCACCGGGCTGGCCAGATGGCGACGGTGGTCAGTGCCGGCAGTGTCCTGACCTATAGATTCAGATGCCGTCATGCCGCGATTTCCTCTCCATTAATTAATCTCTCAAAATGCTCCCTGATACCGTCGCATTGGGCAGCACTGCACTCCAGACGGTTGAATACACTGCGGAAAGACTGGCCGCAGTCGTTGGCCTGTAGGTACCAGCCAACATGCTTCCGGGCGATACGGACGCCGGGTAGTTCACCGTAGAATTCATAAAGCTGGGCCAGGTGGTCCAGCAGGATATCCCGAATGTTTTCCAGCTTTGGGGCAGGTAGGTGGGTGCCTTGCTTCAGGAAATGGTCGATTTCCCGGAATATCCAGGGGCGTCCCTGAGCGGCTCGGCCCACCATCACAGCCTCGGCACCGGTATGATCCAGCACTGCCCGGGCTTTTTCTGCGGAAGTGATATCCCCATTGGCAATCACCGGTATGGAGATCGCCTCGCAGATTTCGGCAATCGTGTCGTATTCCGCCTCGCCCCGGTACATGCAGCTACGTGTACGACCATGGACAGCCAGCGCCTGGATGCCGCAGTCTTCGGCAATACGCGCGATGGTGACGCCATTGCGGTGTTCGGGGCTCCAGCCAGTGCGGATTTTAAGGGTAACCGGAATCGACACTGATGCGGTTACACGCTCAAGAATCGCGCGAACCAGTGCCTCATCCTTCAACAGGGCGGAACCGGCTGCCTTGCTGCAGACTTTCTTGGCCGGACAGCCCATGTTGATGTCGATGATCTGGGCGCCCATTGCCTCATTCTGACGGGCGGCCTCCGCCATCATTTCGGGATCACCGCCGGCAATCTGGACAGAGCGGGGTTCCGCTTCGCCATCATGCACCAGACGCAGTCGGGTTTTCCGGGTTTTCCATAGGCGAGTGTCGCAGGTGACCATCTCCGACACCACCATGCCGGCGCCCAGCCTCAGGCAAAGCCTGCGAAAGGGGCGGTTGGTAACACCTGCCATGGGCGCAAGGATAACCGGGGTTTCAATGTCGTAAGGGCCAATGGTCAGCAAGGCTGGGTCTTCACTCTGTCTTTATGGGCGTTGGCTGCTCAAAAAAGCAACGGTAAACGGGGGCGCTATCATAACTGTTCAGCTGACCGGATTAAAGCCAAAACTGCCATTTGGTCAGCGATGCCAGCGCACTGGTTCGACCCCTTAACGGGATGGCTGGCAGGTCACCATTTATACAGCGATATGATGAGGGTTTATGATTATGGTGAAGGATTCGGGTGAAAAAACAACTGGTAATTGGTTGCTTCTTGACCAGGGTCAACGATTTGTAAAGAGAGATGGACCGGCTGTCCGGGGGGGATCAGGGTGCTGCCGGCGAGTTCGCCTGCCAGGTATTCGTCGGGGGCAAACTGGCGGCTTGCAATCACCTTGCCCTGATCATTCGTAAACGTCAGCTCAATCAGCGGAAAGGGCTGGCTGAAACTGGCCCGGTTGTTGATGATGGCGTCGACTGACAGTGCATTCTCATAGTCGCTGGTGCTGCGAACGACCAGGTGGCTGGTCTGTATCTGGCTGACATCGGATTTGCCGGGTAATTCGCAGTTCAAGAGGTTGCAGGTCGATTCGAAGAAAGGTCGCCAGTTGTCCTGGCGCGCCAGTGTGTCGAAATTAAAAAACAGCAGCTGCCCGGCAAGCGCCGCAATGGCGACGAATGTAAAGCTGCCCCAGAGAGGCAGGGGTTTCCATTGTTTGCGTTCCCCGTAGTGCAGTGCGACGGGGGTATCTTCGAGTGACTGAAGCTTTTCTGTTGGCTTTGCGTGTTCAGGTTGCTCTTCAGGCTGAGGGGTTTCCTGAGAAGTATCACTGATTTGCGATGGCTTTGATGGCGCCTCTTTCAGTAATCCTGTTTCTTTCTCCAGTTCGCTGAGAATGTTGCGTGCCCAGAACTCGTCTGGCTGTTCATCGTCATCGTGAGGATCAATATTGTTGTCTGACGATCCTGTGTCGTCTGGCGACAGATTCATGAATTCTTCATTGAGCTCGAGCTCGTCCTGATCACTGGCATGATCATGGATCATTTCGTCATCATAGGATTCGGGGGCTGGGTCAGGTTGCCTGGTGGTGGCCTCAGGCTTAGCTGGCGTTTTAGTGGTCAGGGATTGCAGAATGTCATCTGGCAGCTCACCCGATGCCAGGTTGTCGGGTGCCTTGAACACTTGCAGGCAGGAGCCACAGCGCACAGAACCCCGAGCGGCCTGAAGGTGCTTCAGGCTGACTCGGAATCCGGTCTGGCAGTTGGGGCATCGGGTGACCCAGGTGTTTCTGGCGGCCTGCATGCTTTCCATGACAATCAAGTTGTTGTTGTGACTGTAGGCGCTATTTTGCCAGCTTGTCCCGGGAATGACTATTGTAGGGTTTTCAGCTTATCTACGAATGCCGTCGAGGCGCACCCAGCCTTCCTTATTAACTGGTGGCGACATGGTAAACCACTCGCTATAGGCTTCGCTGACTGCTTTGGCCTGCTCTGCAAGAATGCCGGATAATGCCAGGTGTCCACCGGAGCGGGTGAGTTCGGCCAGTGTAGGCGCAAGGCTGGTCAGAGGACCGGCCAGGATATTGGCGACAATAACGTCGGCCTTAATAGCCGGAGTCGCATCCGGGTAATGCACATCAAACCGGTCATGGCTGATATGGTTTCGTTCGGCATTTATGGTAGAGGCTTCCAGGGCCTGAGGGTCGGTGTCAACGCCCACAAAGCGGCTGGCGCCAAGCAGCAGGGAAGCGATGCCGAGGATCCCTGAGCCGCAGCCATAATCCACAACCAGCTGGTTGTCGATATCGAGGCTTTCCAGCCACTCCAGGCAGAGTGCTGTGGTCGGATGGGTGCCGGTGCCAAAAGCCAGGCCGGGATCCAGCATCAGGTTGACGCCATCAGGGTCAGGAACATCTTTCCAGCTGGGGCAGATCCACAGTCGTTGGCCGAATTTCATGGGGTGGAAATGCACCATCCATTCCCGCTCCCAGTCCTTGTCTTCCACAATTTCTACGCGATGGGCGCTGAAGTGGTCAGCGGCAGATATGTGCAGTCGTTCAACCACGCTGTCCATATCGGTGGCAGCATCAAACAGGCCGATGATACGGGTCTGATTCCAGAGGGGGGTGGTGCCCAGCTCGGGTTCGTAGAGGGGTTGGTCGCAGGCATCCTGCAGGGTGACGGCGCAGGCGCCCAGTTCAAGCAGGCGGTCTTCGAGATGTTCTGCCTGCTCGGCGGTAGAGTCCAGTTTGATCTGTATCCAGGACATAGTGTGCTAGCTACCTGAAGAAAAATAGAAGCCCCGGTTGGGGAAGTGGCGGCAGGGTAGAGTGTTTGCTTTTGGCTGTCAAAATAGCAAGGGAGAGGCTGTCATGTGAAGCGGTGTTAATCAGGACAGTCTGTGTGAAGACTGTCCTGTAACTTACGGTTATTCCGCGAGTTTCTTTTCCAGATAATGAATGCTGACGCCACCTTTCTGGAATGCGTTGTCACGCATCAGTTCATGATGGAGAGGAATGTTGGTGCGAATGCCTTCAATCACAAACTCATCCAGCGCGTTACGCATTCTTGCCATGGCGGTATCCCGATCCGGCCCCCAGGTGATCAGCTTCGCGATCAGCGAATCATAGAAAGGCGGGATGGTGTAGCCATTGTACAAGTGGGAATCCATACGTACGCCATTACCACCCGGAACATGGAATTGCTTGATCTGCCCCGGTGATGGCATGAAGGTCTTGGGATCTTCGGCGTTAATCCGGCACTCAAAGGAATGACCGGTAAAACGGATGTCGCTTTGCTTGATGGAGAGCGGTTCGCCGCCAGCAATCAGCAACTGTTCCTTAACAATATCGATACCCGTAATGTACTCGGATACAGGGTGTTCCACCTGAACCCGGGTGTTCATCTCGATAAAGTAGAATTCACCGTTTTCATACAGGAATTCAAATGTACCGGCGCCGCTGTAGCCAATGTCGATACAGGCTTTGATGCAGCAGTTGGCAATATGTTGGCGCTGTTCCTCAGGGATGCCGGGGGCAGGCGCTTCTTCGATGATCTTTTGGTGGCGGCGCTGCAGGGAGCAATCCCTATCACCCAGGTGGATAGCGCTGCCTTGGCCGTCGGCCAATACCTGGATTTCGACGTGACGTGGGTTTTCCAGGAATTTTTCCAGGTAAACCGTGCCATTGTTGAAGGCCGCCTGGGCCTCAGATTGGGTAACGCCTATAGCGTTGATTAGCGCCTGTTCCCGGTGTACGACACGCATACCGCGCCCGCCACCACCACCGGACGCCTTGATGATGACCGGATAGCTGATGTTACGGGCAATCTGGAGTGAGCGGGCATGGTCGTCGGTCAGTGGGCCGTCTGAACCAGGGACTGTTGGGACGCCTGCTTTCTGCATGGCGCGAATGGCTGACACCTTGTCACCCATCAGGCGAATAACATCCGGGCTTGGGCCAATGAACGTGAAACCGCTGCGTTCAGCCTGTTCGGCAAAATCCGCATTTTCTGCAAGGAAGCCGTAGCCGGGATGGATAGCGTTGGCGTCGGTGACTTCCGCTGCGCTGATAATTGCAGGAATGTTCAGGTAGCTCTCTGTCGGGCTATTGGGGCCAATGCAGACGGTTTCATCGGCCAGCCGGACGTGCATGAGGTTGGCATCGGCCTTGGAGTGTGCCGCAACGGTTTTGATACCCAGTTCCTTGCAGGCACGCAGGATCCGGAGGGCGATCTCACCACGGTTGGCGATAAGGACTTTTTCCAGCATGAATACGCTCTCCGTTGTCAGACGATGGTAAACAACGGTTGGTCGTATTCTACCGGTTGTCCGTTTTCAACCAGGATGGCCTCAACCACACCGGATTTGTCGGCCTTGATCTGGTTCATCATCTTCATGGCTTCAACAATACACAGGACATCGCCTTCTTTGACGTGCTGTCCTGATTCCACGAAAGGTGCTGAGCTGGGGGACGGTGACCGGTAGAAGGAGCCTACCATGGGAGACAGCACCTGATGGCCGCGCATGGGGTCTTCGGCGGGTTTCTGCGTACTGCTACTCTGTGGGGCGGCGGAAGTGGCTGCTTCTGGCGCCGCAGGCTGAGCTGGCGTCACAGCAGGCTGCTGTACTACGGCCTGTTGTACGGGCACGGTACGGTGAGAGTAACGGCTGATGCGGACGGACTCTTCGCCTTCCTGGATTTCCAGCTCATCAATACCAGACTCTTCGAGAAGCTCAATCAGTTTTTTTACTTTTCGGATATCCATGCTCAGTCTCTGTATTCGGTCGTTGGCTGTCGAATGGGGTAAACGGCTAACAGGGAGAATTCCATTGCCTGTGGATTGCGCTGATGAAATCCGGTCTGCCTGTCTGCTCGTTCAGGACATTCAATCCGGTTGGGATTCAATGTGGGTATTCTTTAACAACGGTATTATCGGTTCATTCGGTCAATGGCGGCTTTCAGGGCCAGTTCATAACCCATCGCCCCGAGCCCGCAGATCACGCCTTGGGCGATGTCGGAAAAATACGAATGGTGGCGAAAGGGTTCACGCTGATGAATATTGGACAGATGAATCTCAATAAACGGGATGTTAACCGCTAATAATGCATCGCGGAGTGCCACGCTGGTATGAGTAAATGCCGCAGGGTTGAAGAGGATGTAATCAGTCCCCTGGCGGCTGGCATCGTGGATGCGATCAATCAGTTCGTATTCAGCGTTGCTCTGCAGGGCCTGCAGGTGATGGCCTGCCGCCACGGCCTGTTCTGTCAGGGTGTGAATGATACCGTCGAGGGTGACAGCGCCATAGACATCCGGTTCCCGGATTCCCAGCAGGTTCAGATTGGGTCCGTTGAGCACAAGTATGCTGGCCATTCGACGCCCCTGTTTGGCAATGCGTGATGCCCTTTTTTAGCCATAAGCCTCAGGGGGCGTACTATCGCATTGCGATTGTCATTGATTAATGATGCCAGTCAAGAAATGACGGAAAGCAATGGCTGGCATCACAATTGATTACAGCATTCTGCCGCATGGGGGTAAGGGTGTCCAGTTTGCGCGTGTTACAGGAAGTTAACCGCAAGTTACAGTGGATTTCGTGACAGTTTCCTGATTGTGACGGCAGATCTTCAGGGGTCCGAAAGGGCTTGATCAAGCAGTGCAGCCATTTCTTCGACAGTGACCTCGCCCTGTAAGCGCAGTGGGGTGATTTCCTGGCCATCTCGGTCAAAAAACAGGAAAGCTGGCGGTCCAAACAGTTGATATTGGTTCAGCAACTGGGTTTGCTCTGGTGTGTTTCGAGTGATATCCATTCGGATGGTGCTGAAGGCTTGCAATCGCTTGGCAATGTCGGGATTGGCAAGTACTTCACGCTCAATCACTTTGCAGGAAATACACCAGTCGGCGAAAAAGTCCAGAAGAAGGGGGCGGTTGTCGAGAATAGCCTGAGCTTTTGCCGATTCCAGTTCGCTCAGCGTGCTAATGGTTTGAAAGCTGGAATGCGTTGTACTGCTGGATGTTGTACCAGTGGATAGCGCGATCGTTTCTGATGCGAGTGGGCGAAGGGGATTCGTATTGCCTTTTATCCCTCCAATAAAGAGTGCAGAGCCGTAAATCAGCAGCAGTATGCCAATGACCTGTTGCAAGGCGTTCCAGCCTTTGTGTTGGTTGAAATCGAGGGCGCCAAGGTAAACCGCAGAGCCAATCAGCAGGCTGCCCCATAGCAGTAGCGTTACAGGTGCCGGAATAACGCGTTCCAGCAGCCAGACCGCAACACCCAGCATCAAAACGCCAAATACGGCCTTGACGCCGTTCATCCATGCCCCACTTTTCGGAAGGAATGTACCGCCACCGATGCCAAGCAAGAGTAATGGGGTTCCCATACCAAGGCCCAGGCTGAACAGTGCAGTACCGCCGAGGGCAATATCGGAGGTACTGCTGATGTAAATCAGAGCCCCCGCTAACGGAGCAGATACACACGGTGAAACCAGCAGGGTGGCAAAAACACCCATCAGTACCGCACCCAGATAAGTGCCGCCCCGTTTCTTTCCAGTGGAATGGTCAGCCTTGAGCAATTTGTCGCGCAGTTTTTCCGGTAGCTGCAGTTCAAACAGGCCAAACATGGATAGCGCAAGTGCTGCAAACAGCAGTGCGAAGGGCACAAGAATCCAGGGGGATTGTAATTTCGCCTGCAGGCTAAGACTGGCGCCGAAGTAGCCCATCAACATACCGGCGAGTGCGAAGGTAACGGACATGCTAAGTACGTAGCAGATTGTCAGCAGAATGATTCGCAGGCGATTGCTGGTTTTTCCAATGACGACGGTTGAGAGAATAGGGATCATTGGCAAGACGCAAGGGGTGAACGTCAGCGCCAGACCGCCAAGAAAGAACAGCGTGACCAGAGACCAGAGGCTGTCGCCACTCAATAATGACGCCAGAAAGGTGTCTTGTCGGGTTTCTGCGGTGATAGCCGGCGGTGTTGCCGTAGAGGGTTTTATCTTATCTGCAGGCGTGCCTTCGCTGATCAGAATCAGGCTGGTTGTATGAGGCGGATAGCATAGTCCTGCATCGGCGCAGCCCTGAAAGGTGACAGCGATTTCCGGCAGGGTTTCACTGGTTTTTATCGGTATCCGAATCTCCATGTCTTCGGGATACGTTTCCAGGTCGGTCTGCTGGTAGGGGTCGAATTTGACAATGCCATCAGGTAGAGCCGGGGTTCCCAGCTTGGTATTGCTGTCAATGGCCTGGAATCGGAACATGTGCCGGTAGATATAATGCCCCGGCGTGACAGTAAACTGGAGAACAGCCTCTTCACCCGTGTGATAGCCATTCAGCTGAAAGGCCTCTTCTACCGGTAAAAATTCATTATCAGTTGTCTGTCCGAGCAGTGTTTGCAGTCCCGTTGCCATGACGGACTGGGACATGAAGATGAGCAGTAAAATAAACGGTCGAAAAAGCGTTTGCATGATTTGGACAGACATTATTGGTATTTAACAGATAGATCAGATTTTACAATTGTCGACCGGAATGGGAGAGAATGGCAATCCCGCTAAGATAAGTGGCTTTAATCAACAGGTTGTGCGGTGTGGCATTACAGGGAGAGTGAGCCGGGCGAAATCCCGGCTCACACGATGATCAGGCTTTCTGGTAAGCTTCAACGGACTGGACGATGGCTTCCCTGGCAGCCTCAGGGCCTTCCCAGGATTCCACCTTAACCCACTTGCCTTCTTCCAGATCCTTGTAGTTTTCAAAGAAGTGCTGGATCTGGCGGACCAGCAACTCAGGCAGATCACGGTAATCCTTCACATCCTTGTACAGGTTGGTCAGCTTGTCATGGGGAACCGCCAGCAGTTTGACGTCTTCGCCTTTCTCGTCGGTCATGTTCAGAACGCCAACGGCGCGGCAGCGAATGACAGAGCCGTGGATGACCGGATAAGGGGTCACAACCAGGACGTCGATGGGGTCGCCGTCATCCGCCAGCGTCTGGGGGATGTAGCCGTAGTTAGCCGGGTAGAACATGGGGGTAGCCATGAAACGGTCAACAAACACCGCGTCGGAATCCTTGTCAATTTCATACTTGACCGGATCACTGTTGGCCGGGATTTCAATGATGACATTGAAATCGTTGGGGATATCTTTACCCGCAGGAATCTGCTCAAAGCTCATGTGCTTACCTTAAATGCGCAGTATCAATAAAGCCGGCAATTATAAGGGCTGAAGGGGATGCAAACCAGCCCTCCAGTGATGTGGAGTTTGCCAACCACGCCGGGGACAGCTATACGGAACTAAAGGGGAGAAAAGTATTCCAACGAGAGGAAGCAACCATGCGATCAATTACCGTGGCCGACTGCATGACCCGACGGGTGGTGTCACTGGCGCCTGATATGGAAGTGGTAGAAGCAATCAGAATATTGCTCAAGCACAAGGTCACAGCGGCTCCGGTCTTGGATTCAGAACACAAATTGGTCGGTATTTTGTCAGAATCGGATTGTCTTTCTGCCACATTGACCAGTAGCTATTACTCTCAGGATTTCGGGCTTGTTTCGGAATATATGACGGCGAGTGTCATGAGTGCAGGTGAAGAAGACAGTGTATTGGATGTCTATGAGCGCTTTATGAAGCAGCGGGCGGTAAGAGTGCCAGTTCTAGATGACTGTGATCGATTGGTGGGTATTTTGAGTCCTAAGGATTTGATGAGGGCAGTGCTTGAATATTATGAAAGGCCTGCAGGGGCAAAATAATTAGTGCGTCTATTGTATAATAGAGATAAAAGTTGAGTAGATTTATAGTATTGAAAAATAAAAAGTGTTGAGAACGTAGGAAATAATGCGTTTTTTATTGCTTTTTCTTACAAGGAAGCATGATGTTTGCGGCGTGGCAATTTATGGGGCTTAATCAACTAAGCTACATTTAGAGGCTGCTCTTATATGCTTTCGTAAAGGATTTGCTATTTAGGTTGTTAGGGAATTACCAAATGGAGTCAACACCATCAATACCTTCTGGGAGAGGCAGTACTACCATTGGTAGTGCCACAGAGCGTCATAGTGGCGATCCTGTATCTTATGTTAGTGCTGATGGGGAGCGTCGTACCGTTAACTCTTTGTCATCTCAGGATGTTGCGTATCGTGTTGCTCCAAGTGCAGTACCATCACCCACTGATGTTGTAAGAGGGCATAGTACAAGGTCTTTGGGAGAGCGAAGTGTATCGCATGTTGTGCCGCAGGTGGAATTTCAACCCTTGGATTCAATCAAGATTGAGGGATCCCATGGTGAGCAAACAATACAGGAAATGTTTAAAGGAACAAAGGACAAGGTTGATAAAAGTAAACTCAGTGATGCAGATAAAGATAAGGTAAAGGAAGATATTGATAAATGTTGTGGGCTAATTACTTTCCTTAAAAAGAATGTTAAAACAATTCTCGGAATTGTGGGGATTGTCACGGTTGGTGTTATTTTTTGTTTTATTCCAGGCGCGCAGCCGTTTGCTGTTCCCATTCTTTTTATAACATTGGTGGGTATTGGTCTTGTTCTAATGTTGTCTGATGGATCAGCTGCTTTTGTACCGGAAGATAAAGAGAAAGAATCAAATAGTTCAGAAGTACAGACAACGCCAACCTCTTCCACAAGAACGCAGGAACAAGAGGAAGACGGGCAGGGAGGAGGTGCTCCGGCAGGTTCGAATGCGAGTGAACGTAGTCATCATTCAGAGACGTCATCGGTGGCAGGACCACCAGGACCGGGACAACCGGGACCACCAGGACCGTCAGAGATAGCATCAAGCGATGTTCCACCAGTTCCTCCATCTGTTTTTCAGGGGGGAAGGAGACTAAATCCCCCACCAGAGCCACCGGTTACGGCGCCACCTGATGTGGGAACCGCCAGAAGGCCGTATGTCCGGAGTGGGCAAAGAGTATTGCCGCCGGGAAATGTTGCTGATCTCCAGGATGAATTAAAAGCCTTGGCGGATAAATTCCACAAAGCCTGGGAAGATAGGGGTAAGAGGGAAGAAGGCGGCGTGGTGAAACCGACGGGGCAAGACCCGCAAATCTATGAGAAAGAGCCAGAACCTGAGTTTGCGGGTGCTTTAACAGAAGAGTTCGAAGAGCTTCTGAGCAAAGCGAGTAGCATCATTCCTCAAGTTACTTTGCATGAACCCGATGGCGAAGAGAACCTCGTTATTGATGCAATGCCGGGCAAATATGTCCGGGGATCTCAAAAGGCACCATCGAAGGAAGATATTGTTGATCTCAGAGGGCAATTGGAAAAGCTGGCGTCAGACTTCCATGACGCTTGGGATAAAAGAGCAAAAGCGGGTGTGGTGAAACCGACGGGGCAAGACTCGCAAAGCTATGTGCCTGTGAAAGAACTGGAACCTCCGCTTGAGGAGGTTTCTCAAGTTGGATTCGAATACTTTTTGAGCAGAGCGAAAGGGATCATTGCTCAAATTGCTCCGCTAGAGCTTCATAATGAGAGGGCGGGGGGAACCTTTTTTTCTTCTAAGGAAAAAGCCCCTCTTCCTGAGGATAAGAGGTTTGACGTTGATGTGGAGACAGCATCAACAACTTCTTCTGGTAATGGCTCATTGAATGATGACTTGTCATATCAAAGAGAGATTTTGGATGAGGTTATTGACCAGTTGCCATTGAGTATGCTCGAAAAACAGATTTTTAAATTGGGCAGGGTAACTTCAAAGGGAAAGTATAAAGATCATAAGGCAGAAGACGTAACAGATGGCAGTATTGAAGCTCAAAAAGACATTAGCAAAAAAATTAGAGAGTTTTTGTTAAAGGAAAATCCTAAGTGTGAGGTTCTTGAAAAAGCAGATGTTGATAACCATAAAAAAATATGGGACAAGCTACAGAAAATGGGCTTGGATATGAGTTCTTAATGCCGACTATGTTTATTCTGGTCAGTAGAATGAATAGTGATGAATCTTAATGTTTTAAATATGGGTTGTGTGTTTGATTCTGAAATATTGTTGTAGTCAAGGTCGAATAATGCCTATTACACCTTAAAGGACGAGGGAAAAGGTAATGACAAGTAAACCGGTTTCTGCTTCCCAGGTTAATCAGCAGGATCAGATGGCTCAGGCTGCCAATAATAAGCGTCCTTTGACTGGTAAGCAGATGATGAAAAAATCAGTGCAGCTGATTAATCAGGCAGCCGGCGCATCCAAAAACGTGAATTTTCTCAGCAAGGCCAGTCTTGATGCGCTCATGTTGGCGATTATGAGTGAACGTGCTGAAATTTTGGAGGAGACCCTTCGGGAACAGGTTCAGGAAGTCCGAAAGAAGAATGACAAGCTGAAGGAATCGAATCAGATTCTCGCCAAGGCCCGTGCCGCAAAGTCCGGTTCCAAGGAAAGTGTTAAGACGCAGATGCCGGATGAAGTTAAGAAGTTCTTTCACGATAATGATATTGCATGGGAAAAAAAAGGCGCAAAGATTGATCCTAATAAAACGTACAATCTGAATTCTGCACAGTGGGATCTTGCGATTGAAAACATGAAAGGCTTCACTGAAAGCCTGACCAGTACCTCTCAGTTAGATATGACCAAGCTGCAATCGACATCCGGTAAATTTAACCAGACCTTTGAAATGATGTCCCAGTTCGTCGCCAAGTACTACCGGACCGCCGACAACCTTATTCGAAATATTTGATAATGCTTTTGTCATGGAGGACAGGCCGTGGAAACAGAACAACAGGATTTTAGCGCGGGTGATTATGAGGGCATGCTGTCGGACTTCCTGAGTCGAGGCGGTACTTTCAAAGATCTGAAGGATATGAGTGAAGACTCCATGGAGGCGATTTATAGCGTTGCCTATAACCTCTATGAAGGTGGTAAATACGACGATGCTATCAAGGTTTTCCAGTTCCTCTGTTTCTATGACCACTATTGCAAGAAGTATTTTCTAGGCCTCGGTGCCTGTTTATTAATGCAAAAGGAATACGACAGAGCGATTGAAATATTTGGTTATGTCTGTGCGATAGATACCTCTGATCCACAGGCAATGCTCTATATCGGCGATTGTCACCTGGCTGCCGGAGATTCAGAGGCGGCCTGTGTTGCGTACCAGGCGGCAGTGGACTGGGCTGGGGATCAAGCGCAGTGGCAGGATGAGAAACAGCGTGCCCAGGGCATACTGGATAGTCTCAAGGATGGAGAGTAATCACTATGGCAGATGGGATCAGGGTAGATTCCTCAGCGGCGTCGCAGTCAGCAAATAATATCCCGCTGGACGGAACAGAGAATGCCAAAGAAGTGGTTGGTCGTGGGTTTGCTGATGCTAACTCGGTATCGCATCAGGGGCGCCGGTCCGTTGATGGGAAGGCGGCAGAACGAAAGATTGCACTCCCTCCCCCACGGCTGACAGCGGCTGATACAACACCCCGGATTTTACAGGAAGTGGATGGTAGCCTGAAAAATATCAATCCTTACGAAGCGATTGGTGAGCTGTTTACAGGACTTCAGGATGATCTGGATGAAGGTGAAGTCGCGACAGGCGCCGAAGAGGGAGAGGTTGTAACGGGGCAGAAGCATGCCAGGTCACGCATTCGCCGACAGAACGTGTTGGCTGAGGCGGTCAAACAGCAGGTCGCTAACCCCGGCAAGGCTGACCTGCCGGCACTGAGACAGCTGACACAGGACGACATTGAGCACTTCCAGTCCATTGAGCCAAAGAGCGTTAAGGCCTTGTCAGATACAGCACTGGATGTCATGGCACATGTAGGGGCGATTGAGAGCGCCCCTAAAGAGCTGATGGATGACATCAAGGCCACGGCTACCAAAGCCTTCAATGCGATATTGACCGGTGATGTTGAGGATGCCGCCAGGTGGTTGATGGAAGTACAAACCAAGCTGCAGGATAACCGCATCAAGTTTGACTCAGAGACGATTCAGGCCAATAAACTCAGGCAGCAGCAGATCCATGAAAATCGCATGGATAAGTTATTCAAGCAGTTGGAAAAACTGCGTGAAGCGAAAAAACTGGGGCCACTGATTCAGGCGCTCAGCATTATTGCCTTGCTGGTCACCTATGTCATTGCAGCAGCGACCATTATCACACCGGGGGCTCAGGCCGCCGGCGCCATGTTATTCGCAGCGGCGGCTGTGATGACAGCCTCTATGGTTATCAGTGAAACGAAGGTCATCAAGGATGAAAAGGCGGCATTGGCGGTCAGTATTTCCCTGACAGTGTTGGCTGCAATCCTGTCACTGGGTGCTGGTCTTGCCACAACGGCAGGATCCGGTGCAACGACTGTCGCTTCGCAGACAGCCCGTACAGCGGCAGAAACCACTGCGAAGACAGCCGCGAAGGAAGCTGCCAAGGCCGCGTTAAAAGAGGCCGCTAAAGGCGCTTCAGATGATGTGATCAAGGCTGCTGCACGAGAAGCGTCGAAAAAGGTTGCGGAGCGGGTTGCCCGGGAGACCGCTGAAGCTGCGATCACCGAAGGCATGAAACCAATGGCCAAGGAAATTATGTTCCGCTCTACCCAGAAAGCGGCAGAGCAGGCCGCCAAGAAAGTTACAGATTCTGTTATTAGGGAATCCACCAAAGCTGCCACCAAAGCGACCGTCAGGGGGATGACGCAGCAGCAGATGCAGCCTACGGTGAATCAGATTACCAATACCGCCAGAAATAGCTTGAGTAATAATGCGATCAAGAATATCGGCCAAAATGCCGCTCAAGAGGCAACCCGCGAAGCTAAGATGGGAGCCATGTATAAAATCGCAACCTATGGCCGTTACAGCGCCCAGTTTGTTCAAGGTGCGACGATGACGGCCCAGGGGGGCGTAGAGATCAAGTCAACCATTGTGAAAAAAGAGGCCGCTGATTACGGTGCAGATGCCAAAGAGGATATGGCGCGATTGGCACGACTTCAGTTCCTCATGGAAACATTAATGGAAAATATCAGGGAGATTTATGAGCAGCTGACATCGGGTCAGCAGATTGCGTCAGATACCCTGAAATCAGCACTGGATACCAAGGGTTCCATTATCAGTCATATCTGATTGGATCAGATGAAGGAGTTCATGGATGAGTATTGATGGCGTTACACCGGGAACCGGTGGGGTTCCTCCCGAGAAACTACCTCCTGAGGGGCAGCCGCTCACGTCAAGTAAAACAGTGAAAGCAGGCAATCTGAAAGGGGATAATCTCCAGTTTGGTGAGCCGGTTTCGACACAGAGGTCGCAGTCTACCGGTATGCCGAAGCCTGCATTACAGAGTCCCGCCTCTGAGCCTTCCATGAAAAGCTACCAAAATACCATGAATGTGTTTAACAGCGTGGCGTTGCAGCTTGATGCTGAACAGCAGGCAGGCGTTTTGGCAGCACTGGCGGAAGAGCTGGGTGCCGGCGGTGATGATGGGGAAGGTGGTGTTTTGATTGGTCAGAAAGGTGGTCGGGTAAGGCGACAGAACGTGCTGGCCCGTGAAGTGCACCTGAAAAATACCACGCCGGAACAGGCGAAGGATCTGGCGAATCAGTTGCGAAAAATCGAACAGGAGCTCACAACGCTGAAGTCTGCCCAGCCGGAAGCGTTTGAGCAGACCAAGGCAGCGATCAGTAAATTCCAGCAGGCCCTGGCCAGTGGTCAGCTTGATGCTGGTGAAGCGGCAGAGTTGCTGAAAGATATTCAGCAAAGCATGGAAAATGGGGCGTTTACCTTTGATCAGTCTAAAAAGACGCATATGGATCGCCTTATGAAGCAACTGAGCCCTTTCTCCCCGCCTAGCGCAAAGGAGATTAATCTTAAATCCACGGACAGTGGAATATCTGCCAAGCTTGACAACAAAACGTCTGTTGATGCCGACTTTAAGAATGGCAAGATGGCGCTGAATATTGACGGACAGAAAGTCGAATACCAGTTTGGCCCGAAAGACACGTTCAAGGCCACGATCAACGGCCAGCCCATGGAGTTTGATCTCCATGAAACCAAGATTCTGACGGATTTCTTCCAGATTATGTCCCTGTTCCATGAGATGGGCGTTGCCATGCGTAGGGTGCATCGTGAAGGTCGTAATGCGTCTCAGGAAATGGTGGTGGAAAAGATCAAGATGCAGGCCGAAAAACAGCGTAAAGCGGCTATGCAACAATTTGTGGCCGGTATGGTCAGTGCGTCAGTCAAAGTCACATCCGGCATGATACAGATGCGTGGTGCGACACAGGCAATGTCAGCAGCAAAACAAGGTCAACAGGGAACGGCTAGCGCAATCTCTGACCGTTATCGTGGTATTTCCGGCGTGTTCGATGGATTGGGAGAGGCGGGTGCTTCTGTGGCCCGTTACCAGGCAGGCATCACAGAGTCAGAAATTACCCTGCTACGTGCCGAAGAAGAACAGGCCCGGTTCACCAAACAGACCGAGCAGGACCAGATGGAAGTCGCGAAGGAACTGACCAGCAAGGCCAGGGACACCTACATGCAGGTCTGGAACTCGTTCCTGCAGGCTCAGACGAAAATCAGTGGAAATATCTGATCACCGATAGCGGAATGGATACGCGACATGTCTATCGATGCGCTTAACAGTGGCTCGGTCAATACGGGGAGTACAGATGGACCAGGAAAGTCCGGTGGCACCCCTGTTAGTCAGGGCAACCATTCTATGTTTGGAGCGGTTGGCGTTTCTATTGCCAATAAAAGCCCATTGAGTAATGTTCAGGATCTCTTGGAGAGCATGAATATTAGGAAAATGACGACTGCTTCAAATAATAAAGATGATAAAAATGAAGATGATGATAAGGAATATATCCGTAAAACCCTGGAAGCACTCAAAAAGATTACAGAAATAAAAGAAGTCAATCTATCGCCTGAACAACTAACAAATTTACTCGGCGAATTTCAGTCACTTGAAAAAAATGGCGAACTCAATGAGAGTGCCATCAAACGTACACTTGGAGGAATGTCAGGGCAGGATCAGTACGAAGCGCTGGGATTGCTCTCTGAAACCATCAGAGAAACCGGCAATGAAGAACTGGCCAATACTCTGGCCAATACGCCCGTCATAGATCATAACGGACAGTCGGTTACCTTCTCTGAAATGCGTAATGGATTGAAGGGCTCGATGAGCCGTGTGGCCGATTTCACGACCTTGGCAGAAGCCATGTCATACATTCATGAAGAAATGAAAACGTCCGGTGGTTTTTATGAAACGGTACTTGCCGGTATTGACTGGCTCCGCTCCGGACTGGTGGTTGAAATGGCCATGATGGAGGGCGTCGGGGCAGCATCCTCGAGTAGTGATTCCGGTAAGGCGACCGCTCAGGCGGCTGAAAAACTGTATCTTTCAGGAAATACCGATGGTGCGTTATCCGTTATTCACAGGATTCATGATAAGAGTGAGTTGCTGCTGTTACAGGACAAAATCAAGCAGGTACCGCCTCATACGCCGCACCTTGCGACAGTGCAGACATTGATTGAAGAAAGGTTGAATCCGTCGTCTGAGAGAGTCAATGTCCCTTCGGGACGCTCAGCCGGGCAGATTAAAACCTGATTATTGATACGTGGAACACTATTCCAGTCATTTCCACGAAAGGAGTTACGTTAACCAGCCATGGATGCAACACATTTAATACACATCAGAAAACGGCTGGAAGTCCTGTTTGGCCTCAACACCTTTATCCGAAAGTTTCAGGATGAAGAGCAGGTTGTTGACAAGTTCCTGAAAGAATCTGACGCGTTGCCCAAACCGCAGCTGAAAGAAGGTGTGATCGCGCAGGAAGTGCTGAAGTTACTGGATCAGCGCTGGGTGTCTGTGGCTGATACGGAAGTGATTCCTGAAAAAATGGGTGTGCCGGAAGACCTGCTTGCCATTCGTATATACGTTCTTAACCAGGTACTGGAAGCCTACCGTAAGATTCCGGATCAGTATTTCAAAGAAAGTGATCACCGTGAGAATGTGCTGGAAGCGGTTCAGGAAGCCCTTGATGATCTGATCGAACAGGAAGAAGACGAAGAGATGGGTGAAGAATTCGATGATGAGGATGAAGACGACGATGATGATCTGGATTTCGATTTCTGACCGGGAGGCATCATGAGGGATATTGTGGCCAGCGCTGTCGCGGATTTTGCCCGTACCATGGATGTGGATAATCTGGAACTCCCTGAGAATGGTGATGCCATCTGCTTTGCCTTTGACACTGCCGGACAGTTTTTCATTGAATACGATGACCTGGGTCTTTATCTGTGTCTCGCCAGAGAAGTCCCGGAGTATGATGCGGCTGAGAAAGCTGCCACCGCATTTCAGCTCTGTCATTACAAAAACAGCCGGAAATATGACACACAAATGGCCATCAAGGATGGTAATCAGATGATTCTGCTGGCTTATCTGGCGCAGGATCAGGTCACGGGGCCGGAAGTCGAAGCCGTTTTACAGCACTTGGTTCAGCTGCACGATCGTGTTCAGGGATGAATGCGATTACCACCATGCTTTTTATTTCGAATCCCGCTATTAGCGGGATATTTTTTCTGGACGTAGGTCTTATTGACTAAACTTTTTAAATAACAGTAGCCATTAAAAGTCGAGGCAGTAGTTATGACAACCAATATTAATGGCGTTGGCGGCGTTACCGAGAAAGGTTTACAGAAGTCCGATGAACAGGACCTTGAACAGCTCAAGGAACAAGCGGATTCTGAGGATACTGCGCAATTCGATGCCTTGATGAATGAAGGCGGTATCAAGAGTGAGAGTGAAACGAATGTGGCAGGCGAACCGGTCGTTTTCAAGGAAGCCCCTGCCAATGCCGGTGACAAGATCCTTAATGCTTTCATGGGCATGAAGGACAATATCGAAACACGGCACAGTGATATTAATAAAATGCTGGGCGGCGAAGGGTTTATGTCCATGAAGGATATGATCAATTCCCAGCGGGCGATCACCAACCTGACCATGACAGAAGATCTGATCGCCAAGATTGTGGGTAAAGCTACCCAGAATATCGATACCCTGATGAAACAGCAGTAAACCAGCAGGGCGACCGGTAAAAACAAGGACGCTTTTACAGGTACAGAGCGGTGCAAAAATCCAGAATACTAGCCTGCCTGGCATTTATACTACTGTTGTCGGGATGTGAGGTGAAACTGTATACGGGGCTGACCGAGCGGGAAGGCAATGACATGCTGGCCATCCTGCTGGAAGGCGGTATCAACGCCCGCAAGGAATTGGATAAGGATAAGAACCTGACGCTCTTTGTGGGGCAGGATCAGGTGTCCCGAGCCATCCGAATGCTCCGGAATGAAGGTTTCCCGAAGGATCGTTTTTCGTCTGTCAGCGATATTTTCCCCAAAGATGGTCTGATCTCGTCGCCTACTGAAGAGCGCGCTCGTTATACCTATGCCATGTCACAGGAACTGGCCGCCACGTTGTCGATGATTGATGGTGTACTGACAGCCCGGGTACATGTCGTGTTGCCCCAGGATTCTGCCGGCATGACTGAGGATGCGTTCCCGTCGTCTGCCTCGGTGTTTATCAAGTACACGCCGGAGCTTGAGCTTGGCGGATTTGTGCCCAAAGTCAAAACGCTGGTCGCAAACAGTATTGAAGGGCTGAGCCTGGATAAGATAACGGTTTCGCTGTTTCCTTCAGCGCGTATTGAGGGTAAACCGACAGAGGTCGTCAGTCCGGAGTTATCGACGTTCCTTTCCATTCGGGTCAGCCCGGAGAGCAAGTCTCGCCTTTATCTGTTGTTAGGCAGTCTCCTGATATTGCTGGTGGGTGTTTCTGCGTTCTGCGGCTGGATCATCTGGCAGAAAATGCAGCGTAAACGTCAGGGTGGTGATGAGGAGGGTGATGACTTCATGGCGCCCGTTGAACTGGATCGGGAACCGTAACCTGTCATGGGCATGCAGCAGCTGGTGCAGTTACTGGATTTTAATTACGCCCCGGCGGCTTATATTGATGCCAGTTGGTTGCAACCGCTTGACCATGGTGATGTAGCAGCAGCGTTGTTAGATAACCCGGTAGCCCAGCCCTGGATGTCGAAGTTTATTTTGCGTACGTTCAACCTGGCCGATGACGTGGACTTCAACTTTGAAAGTGACGTGAAGCAAATTGCGTTACTGGAACGTCCCAGGCTGGCACAAACCGTTTACCACGCCGGGCTGTCATTAAATTCAGTCATGCTGCGAGGTATTGTCAAACGACAGGAACGCAGTGCGATAGAGGCTTGTATTGGCGCGGATGCTTTTATGTTTGCGGTCAAGAAAGCGCCGTATATCGCAGGCGCCTTGCCGGAGAATTTTCCCTGTGAGTTCCAGATTGACTGGAATAATCCGGAAGAAATGAAAAAACACCTGTTCCGTTCTGGCGTGAAACTCTTGGGAACCGTGCTGAAAAAGGAACCTGAATGCTATAAGCGTCGTTTGTTATTCAAGTTTCCCGTGGCCAGTAAGGAATATTTTTATTCGGCCTCTGCCATGCAGAGCAGTGATGAGGTGATCCGCCAGGGCGGCATCATGTTGAAAAAACTGATGAAAGAGTTTTCAGGATGACTATTCGTGTCGTTGGCATTAACCACAATGCGATTCAGTTGCCGCAGGGAACCAAGGTACTGAAGGCTGCGGAGTATCAGACCATCGCCCAACTGGCATCCATACTGGATATTGCCAGGGAAAGGGCTGATTCCATCATTGAGCAGGCGAGAAAAACCTTTGAAAAAGAAAAGGTGCGTGGTTTTGATGAAGGTATGATGGAAAGCAAGATTGAGCAGTCTGAACAAATGCTTAAGATGGTCGGCCGCAGCATCAACTATCTGGCGGAAGTGGAAGGTGAAATGGCGGAGATTCTAATGAATGCCGTCAAGAAGATCATTGATGGTTTTGATGATCGGGAGTTGACCGTTGG
Organism: Oceanospirillales bacterium LUC14_002_19_P2; assembly: GCA_002084115.1. Taxonomy (GTDB): domain Bacteria; phylum Pseudomonadota; class Gammaproteobacteria; order Pseudomonadales; family Endozoicomonadaceae; genus Kistimonas. Next base: position 23,886 of record MUIA01000088.1, read on the forward strand.
ACTGATACGCAGCGCGCTGCAACATGTCAGAAATGAGCGGCAGGTCAGTGTTCGCATTCCTCCGGGGCATTATACGTTTGTCAAAGAACGCATTGCCGAGATTCTCGCAGACTATAAAGGGGTTGGATTCATTAATCCGGTATCTGATCCACGGCTGGATTCAGGCAGTTGTATTCTGGAAAGTCAGATCGGCGTGGTGGATGCCAGTATTGATATTCAACTTGAGGCTTTAAAACGACGCTTTGAAAGTATTTCTGCAGAAACCATGGGCGCCATTAAGCGTTCGGAAGCGGATATCTGATCTGATCGCTCAATCTTCATTGTGTTAGATTGTTTTCCCGTATTACTTTTCTTTTGTTTTTGTAATCGCCAAAGGGATTAAAGCTTCATTTCTTCGGCGATTACAATGCTAACTCTTCTCCAGATATCCTCTCTTTATAGGGTTGCCCTATTCAATCAACCCGTTGTCGCTTTAAACAGGGAGTAATATATCATGCAAATGAAAAGTGATGTTTTGGAAGGGTGTGCGTTTTATATCTGTGAAAAGGGAAATGCTATTTTTGATCAGGGCAGGGAACTTGTTCGCAAGGTCTATTCAGATATCTGGGGTACAACACAGTTCAATGATGATATGGATCTTGGTGTTGTTGCGATCAATCGTGATGGCACCACGATAGGGAATGTAAATATAGTTATCAGGCATCCACAGACACGGCTAAGTTACCCCTGATGGTTGGTTGACCTATACTCCCTGAACCATCCGGCTATCAGGGGATGACTGTTATGAATTCCAGGCTCTTTCAAAATTTCATTGATGCGATTTCGTTATTAAC
>MUIA01000171.1 GCA_002084115.1 Oceanospirillales bacterium LUC14_002_19_P2
AAGCTGAACAGTAGACCCAGAAAATGCCTTGGTTACAAAACTCCATATGAGGCATTCAAAGAGTTAACTGGAGTGGATGCAAGAAAAGTCATGGGTTATGCATTTATGACTTGAATTCAGGTAAAACGAAAACTGGCTAGAGCCAGTGTTTGATGACCAGATGAATGGATATCGCTAGAACAACGAGAATAAAGACGGGTTTGATGAATCGGCTGCCCAGTCGAACGGCCGAATGCGCACCCAGCAGGGAGCCGAGCATGAGCGATAAACCCAGACCAATACCCAGCATCCAGTTCACGTGACCCAGCCAGGCAAAGGTCAGCAGTGAAATAATGTTGCTGATAAAATTCATTGCGCGTGCTGCGCCTGACGCAACGAGCAAGTTCAATCGGTGGAAGCTCATGTTGCTGACGGCCCAGAATGAACCGGTGCCAGGGCCTGCAAACCCGTCATAGAAACCAATAATCAGTCCCTGTAAAGACTGTACGATACGGTTGGGTTGGGTTGGGTTTTTTTCGACCGCATCATCCTTTTTGTTGGATTTATGCAGTAGCATATAAACGCCATTGGCGAAAACCGCCAGGGGTAGCAGTCGGTTGAGCCACTCTGTAGACACCAGGTCGACGCTGAATGTACCCATGGTTGCACCGATTGCTGTGGCACAGGCTGCCAGTATCCAGAACCTGGGACGAAAGATGCCCTTTCGGTAAAAGGTGAGAGAAGCCATGAAGCTGCCAAAGCTGGCTGATAATTTGTTGGTGCCCAGGCTGATATGGGGAGGAATGCCGGCCGAGAGTAGTGCCGGGATCATAAGAAGTCCGCCGCCGCCAGCGACAGCGTCCACAAACCCGGCCAGAAAGGCGATGATGGATAAAACAGCAAAGAGTCCCGGGTCCATTGAAAGTTCTAGCATTGTGATCTCAGGATAGATTAAGTGCCTTAACAGGGTGCCAGCATTTTGCCTTAGCCCCTGAAGCGATGTTGGACAATAACATGTCGACAAGCTGAGCTTGGGTGGTGGGGCTGATATTTCGGAAAAACGTGAGCGGGGATAGACAATACCATGGTCATTGCCGTGATGACATTGATCGTAGCCATAGTGGCGCTGGTTCTGCTTTGGCTGGCAGGGCGTTTGTTACTGGATATGCGCTGGGTGGCAGGGTGGTTCAAAGGCACACTGGGGTTGATGCTGTTATCAGGGAGTATTGGCATCCTGATTGTTGGCTGGGATCTTTGGCATTACCACACGCTGCAGAATGAGGCCGTGGTTGCTACGGTCAGTTTTACTGAGACCGGCCCCCAGCAATACGAGATGACCTTAACCGGCGGAAAAACGACGAAATTGACGGTGTCTGTCCAGGGGGATCTGTGGCGGGCTGAGTTTGCTCTCGTGAGTGTGGCATCCGATATGACTGATGGACTCCCTGCTGAGCCCATTTACCGGTTGCAGGCTATTCAGAGTCGCTACCTGACCCTTGAACAGGAGCAGGAGCAGGGGAGTCAGCGAGTGGCGCTCCACAAACCCTACGGGGATATGGATAGCTGGCCGGTATTACTTTGGTTGAATGACCAGATCAGTGTATTGCAGGCGCAGGAAAAACTGACACCCTATATGCCGATGGTTGATGGGGTCATCTTTAATGTATTGCTTTCTGCGGATGGGGTCAGGGCGGAGCCTGTAAATGAGGCCGCAAAGACTATTAACGAGAAACTTAATTAGTATCTTGAATGCGAAGGAAAGGACGCGAAATGCCAAGGTAACCCGGTATCAGGTTATACAAATCGCCTTTTCTAACTACTGCATAAGTGCCCACTGGCGAGAGCATAAACTGAACAACCGTCCAGCCTCGCTACACAGTTTATTCCAGGCATTGCAGCAACAATCCACAATATCCTCGTAACC
>MUIA01000390.1 GCA_002084115.1 Oceanospirillales bacterium LUC14_002_19_P2
AACCCTCTCCCTGAAACTGAAGGTCAATCATTTTCAGCTCAGGGCGAAGATTTACATGACCGCTCTGCGGGCATCATTCGAGCAGCTAAGGTTATTCGTTACTGCGTAACTTGAGTAAATAAACGAAAAGCACACAGGCAATAGAAGTACTAACGCACCAAAATCATTAAATAATTCGACAAAACATCGCACACAACATTTTTTACAACCAACCCAAAAAGAAATAACGCCTTTTTTCTGGTTTAAAACTCTTTTTCAGAGGTTTTTCCCGACAACCTCTGAGAAAAGTGACATAAGTCAAAACTACAGGCATTCATCGCATTGTAGGGTGTCGTTTAGCTGACTGCCCTGTGTCCCTGTCTAGAAACACTCGCGCCTGTTATTGCTCCCTTATAGTCACATGTCTGGAGTCTTGATGTCTCAGTCGACCAATGTCTTACGACAGCCTAAACCGTTTTACATGATTTTTTTCCTGGAACTCTGGGAACGATTTGGTTACTACGGCCTTCAGGCGCTGCTTGCCGTCTATTTCGTCAAACAGCATGGTATGGACGACACCACCTCCTTCACCACCTTCGGCGCCTTTAGCGCCCTGGTGTTTGGTCTGGTGGCGATCGGTGGTTTCATTGGTGACCGGGTGATCGGCACCAAACGCACCATGGTGCTCGGTGCACTGGTATTGGCCAGCGGCTACCTGCTGATGGGGTTGGCGGACCATGACCACCACCTAGTCTACCTCGCGTTAGGCTGTATTGCTGTTGGTAACGGCCTCTTCAAGGCCAACCCTTCCAGCCTGCTATCCAAGTGTTACGAAGAAGGCGATAAGCGCTTGGACGGCGCCTTCACCATGTATTACATGGCGATCAACATTGGCTCCTTCATCTCCATGATTCTTGTCCCCGTCTTGACGGATCGCTTTGGCTGGAGTGTCGGTTTTTTCACCTGCACACTGGGCATGATCCTGTCTGTCGGAAGCTACTGGTTCCTGCGCAGCTGGGTAGACGGCATTGGTTCTGCACCTGACCTTTCCCCTATCGATATGAAAAAAATGGTTCTGGTGTTGGCGGGCACTGTCGCGGCGATCTTCCTCAGCGCCTGGATGGTCCAGAACCTGACCGTTGCCCACGTTCTGTTGGCGGCCGTCAGTAGCCTGGTTGTCGTGATATTCCTGAAGGAGATCATTGCCAGCAAAGGTACTGAACAGAAAAAGATGATCGCCGCATTGATCATGATGCTTCAGGCTGTGGTCTTCTTCGTGCTCTACATGCAAATGCCGACATCCCTGAACTTCTTCGCCATCAACAACGTCGAACACAGCATCCTGGGCATTGCTATCAATCCGGTCACGTTCCAGTCCCTCAACCCGTTCTGGATTATGCTAGCCAGCCCGATACTGGCTTACCTCTACAACCGGATGGGCAACAGTGGTCGTGACCTCTCCATGCCCATGAAGTTTGCGATTGGCATGACCCTTTGCGCCACCAGCTTCCTGATCCTGCCGCTAGGCGCCCAGTTTGCCAACGACCTGGGCATTGTCTCTTCCGGCTGGATTATCGCCAGCTATTTCTTTCAGGCTATCGGTGAACTGCTGATCAGCGGTCTGGGATTGGCCATGGTGGCGCAGCTGGTGCCCCAACGCCTGACCGGCTTTATCATGGGCGCCTGATTCCTGACCTCTGCAGCCGCCTCCGTTATTGGTGGCTTTATCGCCTCAATGACCACGGTACCGAGCAGCAATGGTGCGGTGGATGCCCTGCAAACACTGCCGGTTTACTCCAAGGTCTTCCTGGAGATTGGCCTGGCAGCTGCTGTGATGGCCGGCCTGATGCTGCTGACTGCACCGCTCCTAGCCCGCATGATCAACGGCGACGAAACCATCGCAGAACAAACGGCGACAGCCCACTAATACGCATTCAGATAGACGAAAAAAAGCCCCAATTTATCGGGGCTTTTTTTGCAGGTTTCAACAGCTATCAGGCTGCCTCTTCCTCCAGCCAGAACACAGGGTTAGGCAAAACAGATAACACCGCATCCAGATCTTTGGCCGCGATCGCCACCGTCATTTCCGGCAGTCCGGGTGTGAACATGATCTCCTTACAGCCTTTCAGGCGGGAATCCACCACCATGACAATGTCAGCATTCTGACCCAAAGGACACACGGCACCAGGCAAACAGCCGGTCACTTCCTGCATGGTTTCCGGGCTACAGACAGATGGGCGACTACCCAGCAACTGCCGGACAGCCTTGCTATCCAGTCGCGCATCCCGATGGGTGAGATAAATACAGTAGCGGCCATCCTTCAAGTGGAGAAACAAGCTTTTGCTCGGTTCAGCCGTCCACCCCAGAGCCTCCGCGATCCGGGCATCGGTTTCGAAATTCAGGATGGGTTCATGCTCCCAACGCTGCCAGTCGACGCCCGCCTCATTTAACTGGGAGAGTGTTCTCTGGTAAATCTGTTCCAACCGTTCACGCATTACATCACTACCCGTTTCAACAATGAAAACGCAATAACCCACATCATCAGCCAGATGACACCGTCAATCCAACGCCGGACTTTGGGTCGACCGAGTACCGGCGACAATCTTGCCGCCCCAATGGAGAGGGCAAAAAACCAAGCAAACGACGATATCATGGTACCTGCCGCAAAGGTGACACGATCACCGCCCTCAAACTGCCCGCCTATACCGCCCAGGATCATCACGGTATCCAGATAAACATGGGGATTCAGCAAAGTGACCGCCAGTGTGCCTGCAATCACCGCACGGCGACTCGTTCTGGTTACCTGTTTTTCCTCCACCTCACTGGATACATGCAGCGCACTTTTCAGGGACAGAAAACCGTACCAGAACAGGAAAGCTGCACCGCCACAGGAAACAGACAGCAACAGGGTCGGATGGCTGGCAAACAGAACTCCGCCACCAAACACGCCCAGCGCAATCAGGAGAATATCGCAGATGACGCAGACCAACGCCGTCAGCAGGTGATGCTGTCGTCGAATCCCCTGGTTCAGCACATAGGCATTCTGTGCCCCAATGGGAATAATCATGGTGGCTCCCAAGCCAAAGCCCTGGAGTAATGGCGAGACAGATAACATGGTCAGTGCTCTTTCCCCCGGAAGGTTCAATCAAACATGCGGCGCATCATGCCAGCAAACCGAAAAAATCCGCATAACATAAAGTGATAGTAAACCTAACCAAAACATTAGAAAATTTAATTATTTTCATGTTTAATTAAACTTACTAATGAAGCATCTGGACTATAAACTGGTGGCTGCCCTGGATGCTGTGATCAGCACGGGCAACTTTGAAACAGCCGCACAAGCCTTACACATTACCCAGTCTGCGGTATCCCAGCGAATCCGGGAACTGGAAAAACGACTGGCACAGCCTCTGGTAATCCGCAGTCAACCACCGGTTCCGACTGAAACTGGTCGTAAACTGCTGGGTCTCTATCGACGGGTGCAACTACTGGAGCAGGACGTCCTTCCAGAACTGTGTCATAACCCAGACGACCTGCCTTACCCAACCACTCAGCCTTGCCGCTAACGCCGATAGCGTTGCCAGCTGGCTGATTCCCGCACTGGCTGACACCCTCCGCACCCACCCGGTCAGCCTCGACCTCGTGATCACGGATGAATCCCGCACGCTGGACCTGCTGCGCAAGGGCGAAGTCATTGGCGCCATCAGTCTCGACAGCCACACCCTGCCCGGCTGCCGCTGCGACCTCCTGGGCCGAATGGATTATCGCTGTGTTGCCACGCCTGCCTTCATTTCCCGGTATTTTCCCGAGGGCATTACCCACGAAGCACTGAGGCAAGCGCCCGCTGCCGTCTATGATCACCACGACACACTGCACCAGACCTTTTTCCAGCAACACTTTGCGTTTAATGACAAGGGTATGCCAAGCCATACCGCACGCTCATCGGAAGCGTTTATTAAACTGGCCTCTGAAGGTCTGGCCTACTGCCTGATACCCGATCTTATGATCCGGCAAGCGCTTGAAACAGGGACTCTCAAGGATGTGATACCAATCGTATTTTCTAAGTCCTAAGCCTGATGCCAGCTATCCTTAGGCATCATCAACGAATTCTCTTTGAAACGATGTCTCGCCGACCACAGTTACCCGAAGGTTTTGAGAATA
>MUIA01000380.1 GCA_002084115.1 Oceanospirillales bacterium LUC14_002_19_P2
CCTGTGCCTTGAATTCCGGAGCATGCCGTTTTCTTTTTGCTGCCATGACTCCCTCCTGAGGGTCATTTTGCAACCAGAAAACTTAACTTAGCTGACTGTCCAGTTTTTGGGGTCCACTATAAATACTTAAAATATAAATGATGATATTTGCCAGAAATAAAAAATCCCATACAACGATGGGATTTTTTACTTTTCCCTTAATTTCAGGTAAGAAGGTTTCCAATCCTGGCGGTAGCTACAGCTATAGCTCCGGTTACCTTATCTTTTGCGTTAGCATATAAACTTCTTCCTGCACCTGCCAAGTCGCCGTTTCGCGCTTTTACAATAACAGGCCTACTCGGTTTAATAATTTTTTCCTTTCCATTATTTTCAAGGATCTTATTTTTCAATTTGACAATATCTTTATCAAGCTCACGAATTGCATCTTCATTATTTGTAAAGCTGACATAACGGCTCCTTAATTTCAGAAAACCAATCTGAATCCAATGAGCGCCATTCTCACAACGCATGCAAAACCTTTTAAATAAAGATTTATCTGAAGTTTTTCTTGTCGAAGCAATAGGTGCCATGACTGCATCATTCCCCCTATCACCTGAATCTTTTATCTTTCTACTAAAGTACAACTCCCTTTTTTTCGCTTTTTTAGGTTCTGGATTCGCACGAGTCCTACCGTGTCTATTGAAACATCCGCCTACATTTCTCATAGGGTATTCTCCTTTATAAACCTGCTCTTTATTGCCTGCATCTACCTCTGTAATCTGCAAAAACAAAGCAGTTTTCTCCACAACAACAATATAAATAAATTAACCAATAATAGACATTAGACTTTGGTTTAAACGGGATAATATTTAAATCAAAAACTATGGCTTTTAAATTAGTATTAGAATGAGAAAACAGCTAACCAGATAATATATCTACAAGGAAATGCCAGGAGAAAAACAGGGTACAGCATAATATGCGCTGCACCCTGGCTCAGATTTTCTGTTATTTAGTCCCTGGTTTGAAAAACCGTAAACGGTTGGCATTGCTGACCACCGTTACAGAAGAAAAAGCCATGGCCGTTCCTGCAACTACCGGACTCAACAACAAACCCGTCAGAGGATAGAGAACCCCTGCCGCAACCGGTATCCCCAATGTGTTATAAATAAATGCACCAAAAAGATTCTGTTTTATATTCTTTAGTGTTGCCCGGGATAGCTCAACCGCATCCGCAACACTATGGAGCGATGAGCGCATCAACGTAATATCTGCGGCTTCAATGGCAACATCGGTGCCGGCCCCAATAGCCAGTCCTACATCCGCACGGGCCAATGCGGGCGCATCATTGATACCATCCCCGGTCATGGCCGTGACCTCTCCCTGTTCCTGTAAACGGCGGATATGCGTCACCTTGTCTTCGGGCAACACTTCGGCGTAGAAGGCATCAATACCGACCTGACGGGCTACCGCTTCGGCAGTGACATGATTATCCCCCGTCAGCATCATGACTTTGATCCCCAGGGCGTGCAGTCGTTGAATTGCTGCGGCAGAATCCTCACGAATCGGATCCGCCACAGAAACGATACCTGCCAGCTGGTTATCCACCGCCAGGTACATGAGTGTCTGCGCTTTGGCTGCCAGATCCGCTGAAGTGTCAGACAGTGCTGAAATATCAACGCCATGGCCCTGCATCAATCGGGTATTCCCCAACAAAACCGAGCGATTATCCAGAACACCTTTAACACCCGATCCAGTGACTGCTTCAAATTGTCCACAGGGAGCGACTGGCAATCCCTTTTCTCTTGCAGCCATTACGATTGCTTCTGCCAGGGGATGCTCTGACGCCTGTTCAAGCCCGGCAGCCAGCGCGAGTACCTGTGATTCCGTAAACGAAGCATGGGGTACAACCATGGTCACCTTCGGGCGACCTTCTGTAATTGTACCGGTCTTGTCGAGCACGACCGTTGTCAGACGGCTGGCTTTCTGCAGCGCTTCACCGCTGCGTACCAGCATGCCGTATTCCGCCGCCTTACCAACTGCCACCATCACCGACATGGGTGTCGCCAGACCCAGTGCACAGGGGCAGGCAATTAACAGAACGGTAACAGCAACCACCAGCGCATGGGCCACGGCCGGTGCAGGCCCAACAAAGTACCAGACCATGGCAGCAAACAATGCAATGACCATCACGACCGGTACAAACACAGAGGCAATGCGATCAGCCAGACGTGCCACCGGCATTTTGGTACTTTGTGCATGACGCACCATGGCAATGATCCGGGCCAACGCCGTATCACGGCCAACACGTTCCGCCCGGAACAAAAGCGCGCCATTCCCGTTCATGGTACCGGCAGACACCGTATCGCCGGAGGCTTTCATGACGGGAACCGGTTCACCGGTCAACATGGACTCATCCACCCGACTGCTCCCTTCCGTGACTAGACCATCAACAGCAATGGCCTCGCCGGGCCGCACCCGGATAATATCCCCTGCCTGTATCTGTTCAACGGGTATATCCACCTCACCACTGTCCCTGACAACCCGTGCCGTTTTGACCTGCAATCCCAACAGCCTCTGGATTGCCGCCGAGGTTTTTCCCCGAGCACGGATTTCGAGGGCCTGCCCGAGGTTAATCATACCGATGATCATGGCACTGGCTTCAAAGTAAACATGCCGGGCAGCCGCGGGCAGTAATTCCGGAAACAGCACCACCAGCATGGAGTAAAACCAGGCTGCACCGGTACCCAGTGCAACCAATGAATCCATGGTGGCTGTCCGGTGTTTCAATGCCTTCCAGGCACCCCGGAAAAAGTGACCACCGGAGAACCATAAAACCAGGAATGTGAGCGCTCCGACAATCCCCCAACCCCATTGCTGGGTTGTGTTATTCACACCCATTTCCCCGGTGACCATGCCCCAGACCATGAGTGGAATACCCAGCCCCAGGGCAATAACCATATGCCTGAGCAAATGGCGGTATTGCTGTTGTTCCTGTTCCTGCCGCTGTTTACGTGCCAGCTCTTCGGAATCAATCACCTCTCCCGGATAACCAATGGCCGAAAGACTGGCCAGCAAAGGCGCAACACCCACACTACCAGTGACCGTTACCTCCCGCTCACCGAGGTTTGTCAGCACACGTTGGACACCCGTGACATTGCCCAAAGCCTGTTCAATTTTTCTGACACAGCCTGCACAACTCATACCCGGTACAGCAATCAGGTAGGCTTCAACCGCTATGAGACTTGCGCCATAACCGGCCGATTCCACCGCCGACACGAGTGTCGGGCCACTCACCTCTCCCGCGACCTGTGCAGTTCTTTCTGCGAGGTTAACGGTCACTTCCTCAACGCCTGGCAAAGCCTGCAGCGCTTTCTCAATTCTGCTAACACAGCCCGCACAGGATACCCCGGTCAGAGCCAGCAGTTGATGATTGTTAGGCATGGTTGCCTCCTAAACACGCATTTTGCCTAGCATAAGCTTTCACCTTACTGGAAGGTCAAGCGTTGGGACTGCCTTAAGGCTTATTGGCAAAATAGAGGAGAGGAAAGGGAAATAAAGGCAAAACCTAACTAAAAAGCATATCAAGATTATTTTTCGAAACTTTTCCCCTGAAAATTGTTTAATACCGTGACAAAACCGCAAAAATAACGCGGCATAACAATCAATAATGGCTGAGGACTTCTGCATGGCAGCAGCAACGATGGGCAATGGAAGCCCGAGTCACAGATTACGCCGGCAAACATCACTGTTGAACCGGAGAGGCACGTCTTATTCATCCAACAGAGTAACCGGCGTACAAACCTCACAAGGGAAACAAATACCCGGTAGTAACCCTGATTCAGCCCCCGCACCAAAACCATTATCGACGGCCAGAAAAATACTGAAAGTTATCCTGTTTCCTTTTCAGCTTCTCCTGACCATTGTGACTACACCGGGTTGTGCGTTTGTCAGCGCATGTACCGGGCTGGGCCTTGGCTTCATGCTGGGTAGCGGACTGATTCTAAAACCTGCTTACTCAAGTTACGCACAAGACTGAAAATACGGTGCTTTTACAGGTTGGCGGATGAAAAGTGAGGGATTGCAACAGAAATAGCCTTTAGAAGACGATTGATTTGTATAGATCAAAACTTCTGAAGGATCAGACATGTCGGCAACCCCAT
>MUIA01000314.1 GCA_002084115.1 Oceanospirillales bacterium LUC14_002_19_P2
GAAAAAATCGAATTGTGGAGTTCGGCAGAGGTCAATTTTTTGCTTTGTTGTCATTGGTCGTTACGGGCTATCTGCAGCTGTGTGTATATTACCCGTTGATACTGGTTTCGCGACAGCCTCTAAGGTTATTCGTTACTGCGTAACTTGAGTTACTTTATTTTTTCGCTGCTGTCGGGTTCCTGTGTCGTTATTTCACAGCCTTTCATGCTGTAGTACAGGATATAGCCATAACAGCAGGCGGATACCCAGAACGCACCTCTGATACCGTAATGATCGGCAATGATGGCCGCGCTCAGTGGGACAAGGCCGCCGCCAACCCCGGCTGAACTCAGGATGCCGGATGCCTGCGCTGCAGCCATGGGACTGAGGTTCTGCATGGAAAGGCTATATATCAATGGATACATCACCGAGTTACACAGACCGATCAGTGTGATTGCTGCCAGTGCGATATAGCCATTGGCAAAAATCCCACATATCATCATCAGTAGTGACAGCCATGCGCTCATGCCCAGCATGATGCGTGGGCGAATCTCATGTAAAAACCATGGGGCGAGAAAGCGTCCAATCGCGATGCCGAGCCAGTAATACCCAATAAAGCGCGTCATGGCAGCGGATGACATGGGTAATGACAAGTCCTTGATAAAGCTCACCATAAAACTCCCCAGCAAGACTTCGGTCCCTACATACATGAAAATCGCAATACTGCCGAGCAGGGTGTGACGCTGATGCCAGGCTGACTGCTCCCCGAGATTGTGCTGTTTATTATCAGGTTTACGCTCGCGTTCCTTCTGAAGGATGTCGGGAAGGTGTTGTCTTGCCGTCAGAAAGGCGGTTCCAGCCAGGCTGATTGCTAACAGCAGATAGGGTGCGATCACGGTTTCTGCAAGAGACAGGCGATCGCTTGTCGCGAGTTGTGTCTCATGGGTAATGGGCGGATATGAAAGAATGGCGGGTCCAGACAGCCAGGGGGCGAGGGTCATTCCGATGGCGAAAAAGCCATGAAGAACTATCAGGCGGCGGTGAATGGTTCGATTGTCTCCCAGTGCTGAGGCGTAGGGATTGCTGACAACCAGCAAAAAGCATACCCCGGCAGCAATGACGAGCAGGGCCAGTAGAAACAACGGATAACTGCGTAACCTGGCGGTGGGCAGAAAAAGCAGGCAGCCGACTGAGGTCAGGCTGTAGCCAGTAGTCATGCCGAATTGGTAAGACGTTTTCCGAATCACAAGGCTGGCCGGTGTAGAAAGCAGTAAAAAGGCGGAGAACCAGATCAGCTGGATAAGGAGGGCGCCCTGGTAGTTCAGGCTGAAGACCTCCTTCAGGTGGGGGATCAGCACATCATTCAACGAGGTTAAAACCCCCATGCAGGTGAACAGCAGCGCGATAGACAGCAGGGCTGCCCCCTGTGAGGTAGTTTGCAGTTGGTTTCCTGTTGGTGGCGATTTGCCTGTTGTCATCGTGATCTGCTCCCTGTGGACAGAGGCTTGGAGTCAGTGGTGTACGCGATTGTTCCTCTGGTGGGCAATAAATTGTTCTGCAGTCGCAGAGGCGGCTTGGATATGCACTATCGTTTAAATTGTGAGGCGTCTCGGGTGCAGGGTTTAAGATCTTGATAGGCGGTCTTTTCCGGTTTTTCGCGCAATTTTAATGATAAATACATATATATATTGCGCTCTTAAGACCAAAAACGCATGTATTCATATATAATGTGCTCCGACAAAGCCTCCATGGACAGGTGAAGGCTCAAGAACAAGGGATAAGAAGAGAGTGGTCGCTAACAAGAATGATTGCCTGCTCCCATCAGGGGGCTGATGAACAGGATTTGTGTCAGAGAGCAGCAACTATGACAGTAAAGAGTTACGATGTACTGATCGTCGGTGGTGGTGTCTCGGGAACAGCCCTTCTGTATGAGCTTGCCCGTTATACGGATCTCGGTCGCATAGGCCTGGTGGAAAAGTACAGTGATTTTGCCACCGTCAACTCCAAGGGTACCAATAACAGCCAGACCATCCACTGCGGCGATATAGAGACTAATTACACCCTGGAAAAGGCTGTCAAGGTCAAGCGCACTGCCGGCATGCTGGTCAATTTTGCCAAGGCGCTGCCGCCGGAAGAGCGTGACGGTATTATCTTCAAATATCCGAAAATGGTGTTGGGGGTTGGTGAGAAAGAAAGCCAGTTTATCCGTGACCGATTCAAGGTCTTCCGCGAGCATTACCCCGAGATGCAATTGCTGGACAAAGAGGGTATTGCTGAAATAGAGCCGGCGGTTGCCAAGGTGGGCGATGAATATCGACCCGAAGAGTTAGCGGCGATTGCCATTACGGATGAGTACACCGCGGTTGATTACAAGGCGCTCTCGGTAGCCTTCGTGAAAAAGGCCAAAGAAGTTCAGGGCAAGACGATTGATGTCCACCTGAATACCCAAGTGCAAAATATAGAAAAGTCCGGTGACTTGCACCGTGTTCTGACGGCTAAGGGTGTCTATGAGGCCAAATTCGTTGTGGTGTGTGCCGGTGGGCACAGTCTCCTGCTGGCTCAGCAGATGGGGTATGGTCTCAACTTCTCCTGCCTGCCGATGGCGGGAAGTTTCTATTTCACCCCTCGGGTATTAAACGGCAAGGTGTATACCGTTCAGAACGATAAACTGCCGTTTGCTGCCATTCACGGTGATCCCGATGTGCTGGTGGAAGGAAAAACCCGTTTTGGGCCAACGGCACTGATCCTGCCTATGCTGGAGCGCTATAACCCGCGAACCATTCCCGAGTTCTTTAAGGTGCTCAAGCTGGATGGTGCGGTGTTCAAGGTGTTCTGGGACCTGTTCAAGGTGAAGGATATCCGGAACTATATTTTCAAGAATTTACTGTTTGAGATTCCCTGGGTGCGCAGGCGTCTTTTCCTTAAAGATGCAAGGAAAATCGTGCCTTCGCTGCAGCTGAGAGATGTGACATTTGCCTCCGGTTTTGGAGGGATTCGCCCTCAGTTGATCGATAAAACCAACAAGGAGCTGATGCTGGGTGAAGCCCGGATTAACCCCGGCACCGGCATTATCTTTAACATGACGCCATCACCGGGCGGTACCAGCTGTCTGGGCAACGCAGAAAATGACTTGCGTGAAATTGTGCGTCATCTGGGCTGTCAGTTTGACGAAGCGGCCTTCAATGCTGACATGCATAATGAATAAGTAATAGTCTGCTGATGTTAAGGGGCCGCGAATGCGGCCTCTTTTGTTATTGGGGTGTGTTGCTGTTCATGGCAATCACTTCCCCACCTTCCAGCTTCCACCCTCTGAGGCCTGCGCTGAAATGGCGAATATTCTGAAAGCCTTCCGCGGCTGCCCAGTCGGCGGCGCTATGCCAGGCAATGCAGTGGGATCCACCGCAATAGACAACGACGGTCATGTTTTTGGGGTCTTTAAGGTGGGTTTTCAGGCTGGCTTTATCATTAAAGGAAATGGCACCGGGAATATGCCCGCTGGCGTAAGTTTCAGGACGGTTGGCATCAACCAGCAGAACCTTACCTGTAGGCAGCTCTTGTCGCAGTTCCTGATAAGTCATATCCGGATACTGCTGTTGATATTTGGCCAGTGTGGCGATGGTGTGGTTTTCACTGTCAGGGCAGGGTTTGTTGTTATTTGCTGTTGTACCTTCGCAGGCTGACAGGTGGGCGTTGATGAACAGGCTGAAGCAGCCGAGCAATAACGCATGTCTGATGGATCGATACGGCATGGCTTGAAAATGTGTCAGTAGAAAGAATGAGCTGACAGTATAGGTGCTCCGACAGAGTCTGCCGGGTGATGAAATGTGAGGGCGAATCGTTTGGGGATGCCCAGCAGGCTGTGCATCCCCTATTAGCCAGGTTAGGAGATGCTGATTGTTTGCAGGGCTTTCAGGTAATCGGCGGATTGCTTGTGCTGGCTGACCAAGTCGGCGATGGTGCCCTGGTCTGGGCCAGGAGCTTGGAGGTTTTTGCCTTCTTCCGCAAAAAAGTGGAGGAAGCGTGCGAAATTTTCCGCCCTGAATTCGTATCATAAATGCATAACCTCTGTAACCAGAGGGTTGCTACAGAGCCTTTGAATTTATTTAGAGCTCAGGGGTAATCTGTTAAGCAATCAAACCATACAGAGGACGCCAAGGA